>NZ_JBFBAD010000102.1:0-35226 GCF_040682075.1 Actinoplanes sp. NPDC051411
GACGCCGGCAAGGGCTTCGCCGTCGTCGCCTCCGAGGTCAAGGACCTCGCCCAGGAGACCGCGCGGGCGACCGAGGACATCTCGGGCCGGGTGCAGGCGATCCAGCACGACACCGACGCGGCGATCGCGGCGATCGACCGGATCAGCTCGATCATCCGCGAGGTGAACGAGCACTCGACGACGATCGCGGCCGCGGTCGAGGAGCAGACCGCGACCACGGCCGAGATGAGCCGCAACATCGTCGAGGCGGCGACCGGCTCGGGCGAGATCGCCGAGAACGTCTCCGGGGTGGCCACCGCCGCCCAGATCACGGCCGAGGGCGTGGCCGAGGCCCAGGAGACCGCCTCCCAGCTCGAGCTGATGTCCAGCGAGCTGAACGCGGTCGTCGCCCAGTTCCGGCTCTAGGGCGCCAGCAGGTTCTCCAGGGCGTTGCGGGCGGCGGCGTTGCGGGACGCCAGCTTGGCGAGCACGCCGGCCAGGGCGACCAGCCACTCCTCGACCCCGACCGTGCTGCGCTTGATCGTGACGCCGCGGACGATCTGCCGCACCTCCCCCGCCGAGGCGCGCAGAACCAGCTGCTCGTCGGGCGTCGTCACGGTCAGCGCGACCGGGGTGCCCTCGCGCCCGTTCATCCGGTCGGCCAGCGAGCGCTTGCGCTCCACCTCGACCATGCCCGGCGGCAGCGCGTCGCCCAGCACACTCGTCAAGACCCGGGTCAGGGACTCGACGTCGGCCCGGTCCGAGCGCAGCGCGGCCGCGATCAGATGAAGGTCGCCCATCGGGCCGAGAGACTCGGTCATCGGTCGGTCAAGGGCAGCACGAGCTGCGGTTTGGCGATCACGTGGTCGGAGCGTAGTGGACGAACCGCGGTGCCGATGGCGAAGAACTCGGTCGTGTGCCCGCCCCAGCGGTGGGTGTTGGAGAGCATCTGCACCCCGACGATGCCCTCCGCCCCGAGCGCCTCGGCCTCCGCCTGCATGCGGCTCATCGCCAGCTCGCGGGCGTCGTACAGCGCCTCCGTGTATTGCGGGATCTCCACGTTCTGCCCGATGTTGCCCATCGCCTGCCAGAACCGCTGGTGGGCGATGTGGTAGACGCAGGTGCCCATGGTCATGCCGAGCGGGGCGTAGCCGGCCTGGATCAGCGTCCAGAAATCCTGCCCCGACAGGTCGCTGGTGAACGGCTGGTTGTGCCGGTTGCGCCAGGTGCCGCCCGAGGCCGGCGCGGCGTCGGCCTTGACCGCGGTGCCGATCGCGATGAACTCGGCCAGGTCGGAGCCGAACTCCTTGAACTCGATGTCGAGCCGCACGCCGACGATGCCGTCCGCGCCGAGCGCGTCGGCCTCGGCCTCCATCCGGGTCATCGCCAGCTCGCGGGCGTGGTACATCGCCTGGGACAGCGACTCCAGCTCCTGGTTTTTGCTCCAGCGTCCGAACTGGATGCCGACGTGGTAGATGCTCGAGCCGAGCACCAGCCCGAGCGGCCGGAACCCGGCCTCGCGCACCAGCAGGAACTCGTTGACGCTCAGGTCGGAGGTGAACAGGCTGGTGGCCTGGCCGGGGCGCATCTGCGCCAGGCGGCGCATCGCGTCGTCGGGGACGCCGAGGGCGTCGGGGGTGTTCACGGTCATCGGGAGCTCCGCAGCGGCAGGATGGTGAGACTGCTGGTGGTGGCCTTGCGCCCGGTGTGGAACCGGGCGATCGCGTTGCCGATGACGACACACTCGGCGACGTGGTCGGTGTGGTTCTCGCCCACCTCGATCGGCCACACGTGTGACCAGAGGCTGGAGAGCAGCGCGGCGTCGCCGCCGAGCTTGGCCGCCAGGGCGGCGAAATCGCGCCGGGCCTTCGCCCGCACGTGGGTGAGCAGCTCGGTGTAGCCGCTGACCTCGGTGTTGCCGGCCATCCAGCCGGTCTGCGACTGGGTGCGCCAGTCGTCGTGCCGCACCGCGATCGAGATCCCGTACGCGATGCCGGACGGCACCCAGCCGGCGGCCATCAGCTTGGCCACGTCCTGGCCGCCGAGATCGGTCGAGAACGGGGTCTTGGGCCGCTCGCGCCCGCGCGACCGGACCGCGGTGCCGAGCGCCATGAACTCGCGCTTCTGCCCCTCCATGCGCTCGTCGGTGAACCTCACCCCGACCACGCCGTCGGCGCCGAGCGCGGCCGCCTCCTGAAGCATCCGGTCGAGCGCGGTGTCGCGGCCCTCGCGGACCGCCCGCGCGTACGGCTCGTAGCCCGACCAGCGGGAGGGCCGCGACACCGACGCCGGGCCGCCGTAGTAACCGCCGGTGAAGCCCGGGCTCCAGCCGCAGCCGCCGTAACCGGAGAAGCCGATCTGCATCACCGCGGTGCCGAGGACCTCGCCGACCACGTCGAACCCGGCCACCTCGAGCCCGGCCAGCCCGTCGGCCGACAGCAGCGAGGTGCGGACCCCACCGGCGGCCGCCCGCTCGATGCGCGCGCGGGCCACCGGCGGCAGCCCGCGCCCGTCCCACCCGTCAACCGTCACTGTTCAGTCATACCGCGCCGCCGCCAGCGTGGCACTCTCCGATCGGACAAGATCACCGCCGGTGTCACCCCGGCCGGCTCGAGCCCGGCCACGTCGTCGGCCGACAGCAGCGAGGTGCGTACACCGTCGCGGGCCGCGCGCCCGATGCGGGCGCCGGCTACCGGAGGCAGTCCGCGCCCGTCCCATCGATCAGTCACCGCTCACTAATATCGCCTCCCGTCCAGCGTCACGGACCAGGGGCTCCAGCATCAGGGCCACGATCAGCAGGGCGGCGCCGGCGAGGCCGGCCGGGCTCAGCCGGTCGCCGAGCACGATCGCGGCCAGCGCGGTGCCGATCAGCGGTTCGAGCAGGGCCATCAGCGAAGCCGTGCCGGCCGGGGCGGTGCGCAGGCCCCGGAAGTACGCCGCGTACCCGAGCGCCGTCGGACCGACCGCGATCGCGGCCACCAGGCCCAGCCCGGCCGGGTCGACCGCGAACCGGAGGCCGGTGGTCGCCGCGGCGACCGGGCCGAGCATCGCGGCGCCGAGCGTGAACGACCAGCCGGTCGTGGCGAGTTCGTCGAGACCCTCGACCGGCCGCGCCTGCACCAGGGTCATGGTGGCGAACCCGGCCGCCGCGACCAGGGCAAACCCGCCTCCGGCGAGCAGGGCGGTCAGGTTCCGGTTTCCTTCCGGTACGCCGACCAGCAGCGCCAGCCCTACGACGGCGAGCGTGGCCGTGCCCGCCGCGCCCGGCCCGATCCGCCGCCGGCCGGTCACCGCCTCGGCGGCGAGCACGAGCAGGGGCGAGGCGCCGATCGTGAGCAGGGTGGCCAGGCTCACCCCGACGGTCTGCACGGCGGCGAAGTAGGTCGCCTGGAACAGCGCCGCCAGCCCGCCGACGATCAGGATCCGTTGTGCGGCCGCGCGGCCCCTCGGCCGGGGGCGGCGGGTCGCGGCCAGGAAGGCGAGGAGCAGCAGCCCGCCGCCGCCGAGCCGGTAGAAGGCGACGGCGAGAGGGCCGAGGCCGGTGTGGTGGGCGAGCAGGCTGCCGGTCAGCCCGCCGGTTCCCCAGAGGACACCGGCGACGACGAGAAAGCCGACGCCGGAAGACGTTCGTTGCTTCATGGGATGTGGTCACTCGCTTCTGCGACGAAGGAAACAGGGTCGCGGAAAGCGGGGAGTTACGGCGTACGCGAAAGAGCGCGCCCACCCGGGGCGCGCGACCGAGAGTCCCCGCTCAGAGGACCGGCGGCGAGTTCACGATGCGACGCATGGGCCCCACCCTAGGCCATCGCCGCGCCCAGCGGCCCGATCAGCCGGCGCCGGGTCTCGGCGGCGGCGATGCTGGCGTTCGCCGCCGATGACCGGTTCACGCGGCGCGCGATGGCCGTCGTCACGACCGCGGTTCGTCCCGGTTTCGCCGACCTGTTGTTGCCCGGCAGACGGTAGCCTTCCGGCATGGTGAGCAGGCGCGGGCGGGGCGAGCTCGAGTCCGACGTGATGGCCGCCCTGTGGGCGGCCGAGGGGCCGATGACGGCGGCCGGGGTGCAGGCGGTGCTCGGCGACGGGCTGGCCTACAACACGGTGCAGACGATCCTGATCCGGCTGCTCGAAAAGGGTGTGGTCCGCCGGGCGCCGGCCGGGCGCGGCCACGCCTACTGGCCGGTGCAGGATGCCGCGACCACGGCGGCCGGGCGCATGCGGGCGGCCCTCGACGGCCGGCCCGACCGGCGGGCGGTGCTGCAGCAGTTCGCGGCCGGCCTCGACCCGGTCGACGCCTCGGTGCTCCGCGAGCTGCTCGAGGACCGTTCCCAGTGACCCTGCTCGTCTATCTGCCCCTGTTGCTGCCGGTCGTGGTCTCGCTGGTCGCCCGCCGGGCGGCCGACCGGGTTCCGCCCGCCCTCGCGGTGCGCGGCCTGGTCGCGGCGGCGCTGGCCGCCGCGGCGCTCTCGGCCTGGTCGCTGATCCTGCTGTCCCTCACCCTGTTCGACGACCTGCCGCCGTGGCGCGCGCTCGGCGGCCGGCCCGGCCTCCACCTGCCCCAACCGGTTCCCGACGCGGTGGCGGCGCTCGCGCTGGGCGCGCTCGGCTGGGCGGTGGTCCGGCTCGGGCGCGACCTGCGGCACCGGGCCGATACCGTACGCCGGTTGCGACAGGCCGGACCCGCCCACGAGGGCCTGGTCGTCGCCGACTGGGATTCGCCCCTGGCCGTGGCCGTCCCCGGCCACCCCGGCCACGTGCTGGTGACCAGCGGCATGCTCCGCGCGCTCGGGCCGGCGGAGCGCCGGGCCGTCTTCGCCCACGAGCGTGCCCACCTGGCCCACCGGCACCACGCCCTGGTCGCCGCCGCGGCCGCCGCGGCCGCCGTCAACCCCCTGCTGGCGCCCGTCCGCCCGGTCGTGACCTACCTGGTCGAACGCTGGGCCGACGAGGACGCCGCGGCCGCGCTCGCCGACCGTGGGCTGGTCGCCCGCGCGGTCGCCCGGGCGGCCCTGGCCGGCGCCCCGGCCGCCGCGCCGGCGCTGGGCATCACCGGCGGCGTGATCGTCCGCCGGGTGAACGCGCTGCGGCAGCCGCCCGCGGTCGACGGCGGCCTGCTGCTCCTGGTGGCCGCGCTGGCCGCCGTGGCGGTCTGCCTGATGTCCGGCGGCGACGCGACGACCGACTTCGTCGAGGTCTTCCGCGCCTGGCCGCGCTAGGGCCGGTCCTGGGCGTGTGCGCGCCCGGCACCGGCTACTGATAGGCCGAGGCCGCGAGGGCGGCGGTCAGGGCGTCGTGGTGGGCCTGGACCAGCGGCGCGGCGAAGGAGACCAGCTGCTTGACCCGGGCGTCCTCGCCGTGGGCGAGCTCTTCCCGGCCCGCCGCGAGTGCCGCGTTGTGGGCCTTGAGCTGGGTGCGCAGATAGAGCCGGTCGAAGGTCGCCGACGGCACCGACTGATATTTCTTGCCCAGGGCCAGCTGGGCGGCGGTCGGCGTGTCGGGCAGCAGTACGCCGGCCGCCCGGGCCACGGCGGTCAGGCGCGTGTCGATCGCCGTGTGGTCGCGTACGAAGCGGGCGCCCAGAGCGCGCACCCGCGGCGACACCGCGCGCTCCTGGGCGATGCCGCCGCCCGCGATCTCGGCCATGTTCGCCTGGTGGACGGCGCGCAGGAAACCGGCGTCGGGGGCCGGCTCGGAGGAGACCGACGCCACCGCGGTGGTGGGGGTCAGGCCGAACAGCACCATGGTGGCGAGGGCGACGCTTTTCGAGAACATGGGACTACCTCTTCCATCGAGTGCGGACATAACGCTCACAAGCGTACGAAAAAGGCAGCGGGAGCGAGGGGAATCGCCGGACCACCGGCGGGGTTGGAGGCGACTGTGACAAGCACTGGGAAGAAGATCGGGTTCCTGTCCTTCGGGCACTGGCGGGACGCGACCGGGTCGCAGACCCGCAGCGCCGCCGATTCGCTGCTGCAGACCATCGAGCTGGCCGAGGCCGCCGACGAGCTGGGAGTCGACGGCGCGTTCGTGCGCGTGCACCACTTCGAGCGCCAGCTCGCCTCGCCGTTCCCGCTGCTGAGCGCCATCGCCGCCCGCACCCGGACGATCGAGATGGGCACCGGCGTCATCGACATGCGCTACGAGAACCCGCTCTACATGGCCGAGGAGGCCGCCGCGACCGACCTGATCAGCGGCGGCCGGCTGCAGCTCGGCGTGAGCCGCGGATCCCCCGAGTCGGCGATCAACGGCTCCTACAGCTTCGGCTACCAGCCGCCGGACGGCGTGACCGCGGCCGACCTCGCCCGGCAGAAGACCGAGGTGTTCCTGAAGGCGATCGAGGGCGCGGCCGTGGCCCGCAGCGCCGCCGGCGGCCTGGCGATCACCCCGCAGTCTCCCGGCCTGCGCGACCGCGTCTGGTGGGGCGCCGGCACCCGGGCGACCGCGCAGTGGGCGGCCACGCTCGGGGTCAACCTGCAGAGCTCGACCCTGCTGACCGAGGACACCGGCGTGCCGTTCGACGAGCTGCAGGCCGAGCAGATCCAGCTCTACCGCGACGCGTTCCGCGAGGCCGGGCACACCCGCACCCCGCAGGTGTCGATCTCGCGCAGCGTGCTGCCGATCACCGAGGAGATCGACCGGATCTACTTCGGCGCCCAGGCCCACGACGACCAGGTCGGGCTGCTCGAGGGGGTCCGGTCCCGCTTCGGCCGTACGTTCGTGGGTGACCCGGCCGACATCGCCCGCGAACTGGCCGCCGACCAGGCCGTCCAGGCCGCCGACTACGTGCTGTTCACGGTGCCCAACCAGCTCGGGGTGGAGTACAGTGCGCGCATTCTCGAGACACTGACCAAGCACATCGCGCCGGAAATCGGGTGGGCGCCGCAATAGGATCGCCCGAGTGGAATACGTGAAATTCGGAAGCACCGGCATGGACGTCTCGCGGGTGTGCCTCGGGGCCATGAGCTACGGCGTACCGGAGCGGGGAGCGCACGCGTGGTCCCTGCCCGAGGACGAGGCGCGCCCGTTCGTCCGGCAGGCTCTCGACCTGGGCATCAACTTCTTCGACACCGCCAACGTCTACTCGGACGGCACCAGCGAGGAGATCCTCGGGCGGGCCCTGCACGACATGGCCGACCGGGACGAGATCGTGCTCGCGACCAAGGTGCACGGCAGGCGGCGGGAGGGGCCGAACGGCGGCGGCCTCTCGCGCAAGCACATCCTGAGCGAGATCGACGCCTCGCTGAAGCGACTCGGCACCGACTACGTCGACCTCTACCAGATCCACCGGCTCGACCCCTCGGTGGCGGTCGAGGAGACCCTCGAGGCGATGCACGACGTGGTCAAGGCGGGCAAGGCCCGCTACATCGGGGCCTCCTCGATGTACGCGTGGGAGTTCGCCCAGGCGCTCTACCTGGCCGATCTCAACGGCTGGACCCGGTTCGTGTCGATGCAGAACCACTACAACCTGCTCTACCGCGAGGAGGAGCGGGAGATGCTGCCGCTCTGCGCGAACCAGGGCATCGCGGTCATCCCGTGGAGCCCGCTCGCCCGCGGACGGCTCGCCCGGCCGGACCAGGAGCAGGAGACCGAGCGCACCCGGGGCGACGAGTTCGGCCGGACGCTCTACCGGGGCGCCGAGGAGGCCGACCGCCGCATCGTCGACGCGGTCGGCCAGGTGGCCGAGAAGCACGGCGTGCCGCGCGCCCAGGTGGCCCTGGCCTGGGTCGCCGCCAACCCGGTCGTCACCGCGCCGATCGTCGGCGCCACGAAACCCCACCATCTGACGGATGCGGTCGCGGCGGTCTCGCTTGCGCTCGACGAGCAGGACGTACGCCTCCTCGAGGCGCACTATCTTCCGCGGGCGGTGGCCGGGTTCTGATGCGCCGGCGGCGCGCGCCTGTAGTCTCCCGGAAAAGAATTTCGGCAAACAGGGGCTCGTCCAGGTGTTCAGTCGTATCGCCATCGTCAACCGTGGTGAGGCCGCCATGCGGCTCATCCACGCCGTTCGTGAGCTGTCCGCCGAGACCGGGGCAGAGGTCGAGATCGTCGCCCTCTACACCGACGTGGACCGTTCCGCGACGTTCGTCCGTGAGGCCGACATCGCGTACGACCTCGGCCCGGCCGCCGGCCGGCCCTACCTGGACCTCAAGGTCCTTGAGCACGCGCTGGTCGAGACCCGGGCCGACGCGGCCTGGGTCGGCTGGGGCTTCGTCGCCGAAGACCCGGCGTTCGCCGAGCTGTGCGAACGCATCGGGATCACCTTCATCGGCCCGTCGCCCGACGCCATGCGGCAGCTGGGCGACAAGATCGGCGCGAAGCTGATCGCGGAAGAGGTCGGCGTGCCGGTCGCGCCGTGGAGCCGCGGCCCGGTCGAGACCCTCCAGGCGGCGCTCGAGGCGGCCCAGCGCATCGGCTACCCGCTGATGCTCAAGGCGACCGCGGGCGGCGGCGGGCGCGGCATCCGCGTGGTGCGCGACCCCGACCAGCTCGCCGACGCCTACGAGCGCACCAGCCAGGAGGCGGCGCGCGCGTTCGGCAGCGGCGTCGTCTTCCTTGAGCGCCTGGTCACCGGCGCCCGCCACGTCGAGGTGCAGGTCATCGCCGACGGGCAGGGCACCGCGTGGGCGCTCGGCGTGCGCGACTGCTCGGTGCAGCGCCGCAACCAGAAGGTCATCGAGGAGTCGGCGTCGCCGGTGCTCCCGCCCGAGCGGGTGGCCGAGCTCAAGACGTCGGCCGAGCGCCTGGCGGTGCGGGTCGGCTACCGCGGGGCGGCCACGGTCGAATTCCTCTACCACCCGGGCGACGACCTGCTCGCGTTCCTCGAGGTCAACACCCGTCTGCAGGTCGAGCACCCGATCACCGAGTCGACCAACGGATATGACCTGGTCAAGGCCCAGATCCACGTCGCGTCGGGCGGCCGGCTCGACGGCTCGCCGCCGGTCGAGCGCGGGCACGCCGTCGAGGCCCGGCTCAACGCCGAAGACCCCGACCGCGACTTCGCCCCCTCCCCCGGCCGCATCGCGCGGCTCGACCTGCCGGCCGGTCCGGGCATCCGGGTCGACACCGGGGTCAGCGAGGGCGACACCATCCCGGGCGACTTCGACTCGATGATCGCCAAGGTCATCGCGTACGGGAAGGACCGCGACGAGGCCCTGGGCCGGCTGCGCCGGGCGATGGCCGAGACCACCGTCATCATCGAGGGCGGCACGACCAACAAGAGCTTCGTGCTCGACCTGCTCGACCAGAGCGAGGTGATCGACGGCAGCGCCGACACCGGCTGGATCGACCGGGTCCGCGGCGAGGGCCGGCTGGTCTCCCAGAAGCACTCGGCGGTCGCGCTGGCCGCGGCGGCCATCGAGGCCTACGAGGAGGACGAGCGCGTCGAGCGCCAGCGCCTGCTGTCGACCGCGTTCGGCGGCCGGCCCCAGGTGCGCCACGAGAGCGGCCGCCCGCTCGACCTGAAGCTGCGCGGCGCGACCTACCGGGTGAAGGTGGCCCGGGTCGGGGCGCACCGGTTCCGGGTCGGCGTCGAGGCGGGCACCGAGGGCCGCACGGCCGACGTCGAGCTCGAACGGTACGACAGGCACAGCGGCCGCGTCGTGGTCAACGGTGCCCGGCACAAACTGCTCACCGGCACCCACGGCTCGATCCACCTGGTCGAGGTCGACGGCGTCACCCACCGCATCAGCCGCGACGAGGGCGGCGTGCTGCGCGCCCCGATGCCGGCGCTGGTCGTCGCCACCCCCCTGGCGCCGGGCGCCGAGGTCGAGGCGGGCGCGCCGGTGCTGGTGCTCGAGGCGATGAAGATGGAGGCGGTGCTCCGCGCGCCGTTCAAGGCCCGGGTCAAGGAGTGCCTGGTCTCGGTCGGCGCCAAGGTCGACGCCGGGGCGGCCCTGCTGCGCCTCGAACCGATCGGCGACGCGTCCGAGGCGGCCGCGGCCGAGATCGCGCACGTCGCGCTCGACCTGCCCGCCGCCCCGGCCGGGACGCCCGCCCTCGACCGCTGCCGCCGCGGGCAGGACGACCTGCGCAGCCTGCTGCTCGGCTTCGACGTCGACCCGCACGACGAGCGCCGGGTGCTCGCCGACTACCTGGCCGCCCGCGGCTCGTCGATCGAGGCCGGGGTGCGCCCGCTGGCCGGCGAGGTCGAACTGCTCGACGTCTTCGCCGACCTGGCCGAGCTCAGCCGCAACCGGCCGGCGGGCGAGGACGGCGGCAGCGACACCCGCGTGCACAGCGCCCGCGAATACTTCCACTCATACCTGCAGAGCCTCGACGTCGAGCGGGCCGGACTGCCCGAGTCGTTCCAGGCCCGGCTGGCCAAGGCCCTCGGCCGCTACGGCGTCACCGAGCTCGAGCGCACCCCGGCGCTCGAGGCGGCGGTCTTCCGCATCTTCCTGGCCCAGCAGCGGGCGGCGGCCGACGCCGCGGTGATCGTCACGCTGCTGCGCACCTGGCTGAACGAGGGGCCGCCCGACGACACCCTGCGCGAACCGGCCGGCCTGGTCCTGGAACGGCTGATCACGGCCGCCCAGGTGCGCTTCCCGGCCGTCGCCGACCTCGCCCGGGCCGTCGTCTTCGCCTGGTTCGGCATGCCGCTGCTGCGGCGCAACCGCGCCCGGGTGTACGCCGAGGTCCGCAAGAGCCTGCGCCACCTCGACGAGCAGCCCGCCGCCGCCGACCGGGGCGACCGGATCGCCGACATGGTCAGCAGCACCGAACCGCTGGTGCGCCTGCTCGGGCAGCGCCTGCGCCGGCCCAACCTCGACAACTCGGTGATGCTCGAGGTGCTGACCCGCCGCTACTACGGCAACAAGGACCTGTCGGTCGTCGGCACCGAGGAGGCGGCCGGCTGCAAGTTCGTCGTCGCCGAGCGGCACGCCGGGTCGACGATCGTGTCGACGGCGGTCGACATCGAGGAACTGGGCCGGGCGCTCGACGGGCTGGGCGCGCTGGCCGGCGGCGACACCACGATCGACGCCGACATCTACCTCGCGTGGGAGGGCCAGCCGTCCGACTCCGACGCGATGGCGGCGGCGCTGCTCGAGGTGGTCGCCGCCCACCCGCTGCCGCCCCGGGTCGGACGGGTCACGACCACGGTCGCGGGCCGCGGCGGTGCGGTCATGCACCACCACGTGACGTTCCGGCGGGTGGAAACGGGCGTGGTCGAGGAGCGGTTGATCCGCGGCCTCCACCCGTACGTCGCCCAGCGCATGCAGCTGGAACGTCTCCGCAAGTTCGACCTCACCCGGCTGCCCTCCTCGGACGAGGAGATCTATCTGTTCCGCTGCATCGCCCGGGAAAACCCGGCCGACGACCGGCTCATCGCCTTCGCCCAGGTACGCGACCTGACCGAGCTACGCGAGCACGACGGCCGCCTGGTCGCCCTGCCCACCGCCGAGGACACGATCGCCACCTGCCTCGACTCGATCCGCCGGGCCCAGCAGCAGCGGCCGTCCGACAAGCGGTTCAACACCAACCGCATCGTCGTCTACGTGTGGCCGCCGGTGTCGATCAGCCGCGACGAGATGGAGATGATCGCCCGCCGCATCGCGCCGACGACCGCCGGCGCGGGCCTGGAGGAGATCTCGTTCATCGCGCGGCGGGTCTCCTCGTCCGGCGCCCTGGTCAAGACCACGGTGCGGATCGTCTTCGAGGCGACCGGCGGCACCCGGCTGACCATCGACGAGCCGTCGGACGAGCCGATCGAGCCGCTGGACGGCTACCGGCAGAAGGTGCTGCGGGCCCGCGCGCGTAACACCGAATACCCGTACGAGCTGGCGGGGATGATCGGCGACTTCGTCGAGCACGACCTGGCCGAGGACGGTGTGCTGGTCCCGGTCGACCGGCCGAAGGGCCGCAACAGCGCGGCCATGGTCGTCGGGGTGGTCACAACCGCGACCGCACTCCACCCTTCGGGCGTGACCCGGGTGGTGCTGCTCGGCGACCCGACCAAGTCGCTGGGCGCGCTCTCCGAACCCGAATGCCGCCGGGTGATCGCCGCCCTCGACCTGGCCTCGCAGATGAGGGTGCCGGTCGAGTGGTACGCGCTGTCGTCCGGCGCCCGCATCTCGATGGAGTCGGGCACCGAGAACATGGACTGGGTGGCGGCCGCGCTCAAGCGGATCGTCGAGTTCACCCAGGCCGGCAGCGAGATCAACATCGTGGTGGCGGGCATCAACGTCGGTGCGCAGCCCTACTGGAACGCCGAGGCCACGATGCTCATGCACACCAAGGGCATCCTGATCATGACGCCCGACTCGGCGATGGTGCTCACCGGCAAGCAGGCGCTCGACTTCTCCGGCGGCGTGTCGGCCGAGGACAACTTCGGCATCGGCGGCTACGACCGGGTGATGGGCCCCAACGGCCAGGCCCAGTACTGGGCCGCCGACCTTGCGGCCGCCCGCGACGTGCTCATGGCGCACTACGACTACACATACGTCGTACCGGGGGAAAGCGCGCCGCGGCGCGCACCCTCCTCGGACCCGGTCTCCCGTGACGTCTCCGACTTTCCGCACAGCATTGCCGACAGCGACTTCACCACGGTCGGCCAGATCTTCTCGGCCGCCTCCAATCCCGACCGCAAGAAGCCGTTCGACATCCGCGCGGTGATGCGGGCGCTCTCCGACCAGGACCACCCGGTGCTGGAGCGGTGGGCCGGCATGGCCGACGCGGAAACCGCGGTCGTGCAGGACGTACGCCTCGGCGGCATCCCGGTCTGCCTGCTCGGCATCGAATCCCAGCCGGTGCCCCGGCGCGGCTTCCCGCCCACCGACGGCCCCGACACCTACACCGCGGGCACGCTGTTCCCGCGCTCGTCGAAGAAGGCGGCCCGCGCGATCAACGCGGCCAGCGGCAACCGTCCGCTGGTCGTGCTGGCCAACCTGTCCGGCTTCGACGGCTCTCCCGAGTCGATGCGCAAGCTCCAGCTGGAGTACGGCGCCGAGATCGGCCGGGCGATCGTCAACTTCGAGGGCCCGATCGTCTTCACGGTGATCTCCCGCTACCACGGCGGCGCGTTCGTGGTCTTCTCGAAGGCCCTCAACCCGAGGATGACGGTGCTGGCGCTGGAGGGCTCGTTCGCCTCGGTGCTGGGCGGCGCCCCGGCCGCGGCGGCGGTGTTCGCCGGCGACGTGAACGCGCGGACGGCCTCCGACCCGCGGGTGAAGTCGCTCGAGGAACGGCTGGCGACGGCGTCGGGCACCGACCGGGGCCCCCTGGCGGCCGAGCTGGACGAGCTGCGGGCGTCGGTGCGGGCCGAGAAGCTCAACGAGGTGGCGGCCGAGTTCGACCGGGTCCACAGCATCCAGCGGGCGGTCCGCGTCGGCTCGGTCGACGCGGTCATCACCGCCGCCGAGCTGCGGCCGCGCATCATCGCGGCGATCGAGTCCGGGCTGTCGCAGTAGCCCGCTTCCGAGCGGCCGGCCAGCCCGGCCGCTCGGCCTGTCTCGGTGCCGGCGCTTCAGCGGCGCCGGGATCTGCGCGCTGACCGCGACGATGTGGGCGTCGACGGCGGGTCCAGCGTGGCCTCGCAGACCGCCGGCCCCCGGTCATCCGCCGACGGTCGAGGTGGATCGGGCCGAGGCCGGCCTCCACCAGCACCGCCGGAGGCGATCAGGCTCGCGTCCTGGCCGGTGCGGTCCTGCTCGGCGAGCGGGATCAGCCGGCCGTCCGGCCCGGTGCGGGAGACGGAACCCGGTCGCCGGGCCGAAACCGCCCCGTTCGAACCGCCGCCGGAGCGCCTCCGGTTCGGCCGTGCGCCGGTCAGCGTCATCGCTCGCCGGATGTCAACGGCGTGCGGCGGCCTGGGTAGCCATCTCCGCCGGCTCCGATGTGGGCAGTGGCGCAGCCGCGTGCTCGGGCACCGGCTCCGCCGCAGGCGCAGGCTTGGCCGTCGGCGCGGGTCGCAGGAAGGTGGCGGCCAGCACTGCCGCGACCGCCACCACGACCGCGGCCATCGCGGCCATCAGCACGAAAGCGTTGCTGTAGGCGTGCTCGGCCACCTGCCGGAGATTCGACGCGGCCTCGGGCGGCAGGCTGGCGGCCCGCGTCAGCGCGTCGACCAGCGTCCCCGGCAACTCGTGGCGATAGGCGGCCACGCCGACCGATCCCAGCACGGCGATGCCCAGCGCACCCCCGAGCTCGGTTCCCGTCTCGGTCACCGCGGCGGCCATCCCCGCCCGTTCCGGCCGGACGGTCGAGACCACCAGGTCGGTGGTCAGGATGTAGGCCGGGGCCAGGCCGACCGAGAAGATCACGGTGCCGGCCACGACGGCCGGGAGGGCGACCGCGCCGGCCGCTGCCAGCACGGCGAAGCCGATGGTCATCGCGGCCAGGCCGGCCGCGACGACCCGGCCGGCCGGGAACCAGCGGGTCAGGCCGGGACCGAACAGGGAGGCCAGAAGGTACGCGACGACCGACGGCAACGCCCACAGTCCGGCCCGGAGCGGGGTCATGCCGAGCACCAGCTGGAGGTACTGGCCGATCGCGAACTGGGTGCCGTAGAGCACGAAGAACGACAGCGCGTTGGCGGCCAGCGCGACCGACACCCGTACGTCCCGGAACATGGCCAGGTCGAGCAGCGGCTGCGGGTGCCGGCGCTGGCGGCGGAGGAACAGGCCACCGAGCGCTCCGGCGGCCGCGATCGCCAGAAGCGGGAGCAGCGACAGGCCGGACGCGGCCGCGCGCTTGAGCCCGTAGACGAAGGTCAGCACCGCGGCCAGGCTCAGCAGCGCGCCGAACCAGTCGAACCCGGTCGCGCCGGTGTCGCGCGACTCGGGCAGCAGGATCGGCCCGACGATCAGCAGCAGCGCGGTGGCCGGCACGGCGATCACGAAGACCGAGCCCCACCAGAAGTGTTCGAGGAGTATGCCGCCGATCAGGGGCGCGCCGACGCCGCCGAGCGAGAAGCCGGCGCTCCACACGCCGAGGGCGACGCCGCGTTCGCGCGGGTCGGCGAACATGGCCCGGATCAGCGCGAGCGTCGACGGCATCAGGGTCGCGCCGGTCAGGCCCATGAGGACGCGGGCGGCGATCAGCTGGGCCGGGCTGGTGGCGAACGCGGCGGCCAGCGAGGCGAGCGCGAACGCGGCGGAGCCGGCGAGCAGCAGGCGGCGCCGGCCGATGCGGTCGCCGAGCACCCCGGCACCGATCAGGGTGCCGCTGAGGACGAAGACGTAGCTGTCGAGGATCCAGAGGAGCTGGACGTTGGTGGGCCGCAGGGCGGCGGTGAGGCTGGGCGCGGCGAGGTTGAGGACCTCGGCGTCGAGCGAGACGAGCAGGCAGGGCAGGACGAGCACGGCGAGTCCGGCCCATTCACGTGCGGTTGCGGTCGCACGCATGATTTCACTTCCCGACGGATGTCGATAACGCAATAACAACTCTCATCACGTTATCCGCGATCCCGCCCACCCGCAACGCGATAACACCGTGGATTGCGTTACGCTGGGCCCGTGGCGACCCGGATCGCGATCATGCCGCTCGACGAGGTGGTGCGGCTCGTCAACGAGTGGGGCACGCGGCCGCGCGAGTTCGACGGCCGCACCGGCGCCCCGGCCGACCCTGAGCTGACCACGCTGGCCGACGAGCTGCACCCGATTTTCGCGGCGCCTCCCGAGCGGGCGGCCCGGGTGACCGCACTTCTGGAGCAGAGCCGGGTCCGGCCGGTCCTCACCGACGACCTCGCCCAGGCGTGGCTGGTCGAGGACCCCCGGCAGGCGACGCGGGCGGCCGCCGCGCTGGCCCTCCGCGAGCAACTGGCCGAGCACCCGGGCCGCATCGGCGTCTGCGCCGACCGTCAGTGCGCCGACGTCTACGTCGACCTCTCCCCCGCCGGCCGCCGCCGCTTCTGCTGCCTGACCTGTCAGAACCGCGCCCGCGCCGAGGCCTTCCGCAAGCGCCACGCCACTAGCTGAAGTTACGTTGTTGCAGCTCATTGGCGTTTGCAACGTTGTCGCACGACTAGTTCGGTCCGTATGCTGACGCCATGATCCTGCCGCACTCGCACGACAGCGCCGACCGGGTCGACTCCGCGCTCGAGGCCTCCCGCGAGGGCATGCGCGCGCTGTGGATCTCGCTGGCCGTCCTCGGCGCGACCGCGGCCGCCCAGGCACTGGTCGTCGTCTCCTCGGGCTCGGTCGCCCTGCTCGGCGACAGCCTGCACAATGTCGCCGACGCCCTCACGGCGGTCCCGCTCGGCATCGCCTTCTGGCTCGGCCGGCGGGCGGCCACGCGCGCCTACACGTACGGATTCGGCCGCGCCGAAGACCTCGCCGGCGTGATCATCGTGCTGGTCATCGCCGCGTCGTCGGTCGCGGCGGCCTGGTTCGCGGTCGACCGCCTGGCCGACCCGCGTACGGTGACCGCCCTGCCGTGGGTGTTCGCGGCCGGCCTGATCGGGTTTCTGGGCAACGAGACCGTGGCCCGCTACCGCATCGGCGTCGGCCGGCGCATCGGCTCGGCCGCCCTGGTCGCCGACGGCCTGCACGCCCGCACCGACGGTTTCACCTCGCTGGCCGTCGTGCTCGCCGCGGCCGGCACCGGGCTCGGCTGGCGCTGGGCCGACCCGGTCGTCGGCCTGGTCATCACGGCGGCGATCGCGTTCGTGCTCAAGGACGCCGCCCGGGCGGTCTACCACCGCCTGATGGACCACGTCGAGCCGGAGCTGGTCGACCGCGCCGAGCGGGCCCTGCGCGGGGTGCTCGGCGTCCACGACGTCTCCGGCCTGCGGCTGCGCTGGATCGGCCACAGCCTGCACGCCGAGGCGGCGCTGGTCGTCGACAGTGACCTGACGCTGCTCGCCGCCCATGACATCGCGGCCGAGGCCGAGCACCGGCTGGCCCACGGCGTGCCCCGGCTGACCGGCGCCACTGTCCACGTCGACCCGGCGTCCCACCCCGGCGTCGAGCACCATCACGGCGTACGGCTGAAGGCTCGCCCGCACGGCGAGTGAGGAGTCAGCCGACTCCTCGGGCGCGGACGACCGTGTCGCCGGCCGGGTCGGTCAGACACCGGGGCGGCGACGTTCGCTCAGATTCCGGCTGCCGACCGCGGGCATCGCACGGGCCCCTCACGGCAGTCGGCGCCTTGCGCGGGCCCCCGGCGTACGGAAAACGCCGGCAGCGAGGCTGCCGGCGTTCCCCATCGGTCGGTGGATCAGGCTCGCGTCCACTTCTGGTTGGGTGTTCCGGCGCAGTCCCAGAGCTGCAGCTGGGCGCCGTTGGCGGTGTTGTTGTCCTTGACGTCGACGCACCGGTTGGCCGACACGTTCACCAGGTCGCCCGCGCCCGACAGGGTGAAGCGCTGGACCGGGTTGCCGTTGCAGGTGACCAGCTGGATCGGGGTGCCGTTGGTGAGGGCGCCGCCGGCCGGGTCCATGCACTTGCCGAGGGCCCGCAGCGTGCCGTCGCCGTTGGCCGCCCACTGCTGCGCGGCGGAGCCGTTGCAGTCGTACGTCTGCAGCCGGGCCCCGTCGACCGGGTTGGCGCCCGGGATGTCGATGCAGCGGCCGCTCAGGTTGGACCTGAGCGCGTTGCCGCCGCTCGGCGGCGGAGTGGTGGCCGACGTGCTGACGTGCACGTAGTCGACCAGCATCTTGCTCTCGGCGGGCAGGCCGGCCGGGTTGCCCTGGCCGAAGTTGCCGCCGACCGCCAGGTTGAGGATGACGAAGAACGGGTGGTCGTAGACCCAGCTCACGTTGCCCTTGGCCGCCTGCAGCGACTGCGGCGTGGCCCGGAAGTACTCCTGGCCGTCCACGGTCCAGACGATCAGGCCGGGCGACCAGTCCACCGCGTAGTTGTGGAACGCCTGGTACCACGGCGAGCCGGCCAGCAGCTGGCCGCCGAACGAGTTGCCGCCGGAGTAGCCGGGGCCGTGCAGCGTGCCGAACAGCCGGTTGGGGTCGCGGCCGACGACCTCCATGATGTCGATCTCGCCGTCGGTCGGCCAGTTGCCGCCGCCGAGCATCCAGAAGGCGGGCCACAGGCCGGAGCCGTTGGGGACCTGGATGCGGGCCTCGACGTGGCCGTACTGCTGGGTGAACTTGCCGGCGGTCTGGATCCGGCCCGAGGTGAACTGGCAGGTGCCGTTCCAGCAGTCGTTGTGGCCGCCGCTGCCCTTGCGGGCCGTGATGACCAGGTGGCCCTGGCCGTCCATGGCGACGTTGCTCGTGCCGCTGGTGTAGTACTCCAGCTCCTGGTTGCCGAAGCCGCTGCCGCCGGTGTCGAAGTTCCATTTCGAGGTGTCGACGCCGCTGCCGGCCGCGCCGTTGAAGTCTTCGTTCCAGACGACGGCCGCCTGGGCCGTGTCGCTTCGGGAGACGACGGTCAGACCGGCGCTCAGGGCCACCACGACGGCGGCCGCCGCGATGAGAAATCGGGACTTACGCATGGGGGATTCCTCCGGGGAGAGGGTTAATGCGTAACAGTCTTAAAAATAGACGGCCATCAGTCAAGCCCAGATTCGGACTTATCACACAAATTCCAATAACTTTCGCCGCCGGCGAGGCCAGCGAGGGCCGCGGCAGCGCCATGACGCGCGCCTCGTCGGCCCGCGGATCGTTGACATGCTGACCCCCGCCAGTATCTACTGAGCCCCGTCAGCAAATCGGCGCGCTGTTTGCGCAGCTAGAGAGCGGTGCCTCCATGTACCAACCAACGATTTCCCTTCCCGACGAGTTCACCGGACGGCGGGCGCTGGTCACCGGCGGCTCACGGGGAATGGGTGCGGCGATCGCCCAGCGGCTGCTGGACGGCGGCGCCGCGGTGGTGACCAGCGCGCGTTCGGCGTCCGACACGACCCCGAAGAGCTCGAGGTTCGTCGCGGGCGACCTGCGGACCGAGGCCGGTGCGCGGGAGATGGTCGAGCAGGCGGTACGGACGCTGGGCGGCCTCGACATCCTGGTCCACGCGGCCGGCGCCTCCCGGGTGTTCATGGGCGGCCCGGCCACGATCCCCGACGACGAGTGGCAGGACTCGCTCGACATCAACTTCCTGTCGGCCGTACGGACCGTCGGCGCCGCGCTGCCGGCCCTGCGGGAGTCGGGCGCCGGGGCGGCGATCGTCACCATCACGACCGGCGTCGCCAAGGCCCCGCAGGCCCCGGTGCTGCACTACGCGGCGGCCAAAGCGGCGCTGGCGACCTACAGCAGGGGCATGGCCAAGGTGCTCGCCCCGGCCGGCATCCGGATCAACAACCTGACCCCGGGCCCGGTCGACACCCCCGGCGGCATCGAGGTTCTGCAGACCATCGCCGACGCGATGGGCGCGCCGCTGGCCGACCTGGCGAAGAACGTGCCGCTCGGTCGCTTCGGCGACGCCCGCGACATCGCCGAGGCGGCGGCGTTCCTGGTCTCGGCCCGCTCGCAGTGGATCACCGGCGCCGATATCGACATCAACGGTGGTCAATGAGGCGCCTTTCCGGCGCCCGCATTCGGTACGCGGCGATGGCGCCGTAGAATTCAGCTCATGGCGCGGCGTGCGAACTGGTCCCGGACCGGCGAGCTGGCGGCCGCGTTCTCCGAGCTCGGGCCGACGTGGGGTCGCTGGATCACGGCCTGCACGCCGGCCGCCTCGGTCAGCTACAGCCGGATGCGGCTGCTGCGGGTGCTCGAGCAGCAGGGCGACTGCACCATGACGCAGCTGGCCTCGTCCATGAACGTGGCTCAGCGGCGGATCACCTCGCTGGTCCTGGCCCTGATCGAGGACGGCTCCGTCGAGCGGCGGCCCAACCCCGACGACGGGCGCAGTTCGGTGGTCAGCCTGACCCCGCAGGGCCGCGAGCACCTTCAGCTGACCTGGAAGCAGTTCCAGGCCGACATCGCCGAGGGGTTCGCCGACCTGACCGAGGAGCAGCAGCGGCAGCTCCTGGAGATCACGCCGATCCTCACCGAGGCGCTCCGCCGCCGCACCACCGCCCGCTCCGCGGCCGGGGAATAGTGCTTTACGGCTTACGGCCGACCGCGCCCCAGTTGTTGATCTCCTTGTCGGCCCGCGGCGTCGCGTCCGGCCGGGGCCGCCACTTGTGCACCTGCACGACGCCCGGCTCGGCCAGCTCGAGGCCGGCGAACAGGTCGCGGAACTCGGCCTCGGTGCGCGGCCAGATGTCCGACTTGCCGGCCCGGAACATCTCCCAGTACTGGGCCGCCACCTCCGGGTCGAGCGTGTCGAAGGTGGCGTGCGACAGCACCAGGTAGCTGCCCGAGGGCATGGCATCGAGCAGGGTACGCACGATCGGGCCGGCCACGTCGTCGCCCGGAACGAACGGCAGAATCGACACCAGGACCAGCCCGACCGGCCGCGTGAGGTCGACCGTCTCGCGCAGCACCGGGTCGTTCAGGATCTTCTCCGGCTCGCGCAGGTCGGCGTCGAGATAGGCGGTGCGGCCCTCGGGCGTGCTGGTCAGCAACGCCCGGGCGTGCACCAGCACGAGCGGGTCGTTGTCGACGTAGACGATGCGCGACTCGGGGGCGATCCGCTGCGCGACCTCGTGGGTGTTGTCGGCGGTCGGCAGCCCGGTGCCGATGTCGACGAACTGCCGGATGCCCTGCTCGGCCAGGAAGCCGACGGCACGCTGCAGGAACGCCCGATTCTCCATCGCCGCGATCTTGATCGCGGGGTTGAGCCGGGCCAGCTCGTCACCCGACTCGCGGTCGGCCTGGAAGTTGTCCTTGCCGCCGAGCAGATAGTTGTATCGGCGGGCCGGGTGGGCCGTGGACGTGTCGATCACCGGTTTGTTCTGGTCCACGACTCGCTGCCTCCTGGTCGACGGGGTTTCCACTGTAGGGGCCCGCGCTTCCCGGGCGAGGGCGGGCCGGCACGCCCGGAGCGTACGGTGCGATGGTGCTCGCGCAGCCGGCCCAGTCTCTGACCGACCTCCTCCTGGGGCTCGTGGTCCTCGTCCTCGCCGTGCAGTTGCGCCGCACCCCCACGGTCCCCCGCTACTGGCTGCCACCGTTCTGGTGGTCCGGCGTCGCGGCGGTCGCGGGAGCGTTCCACCACGCCGTGATGGTGCGGTGGGCCCGGCCGGCCGAGATCAGCTGGGCGGTCATCAGCGTCCTCGTCGTGGTGGCGGTGTCCTACCTGCTCGCCGCCACCGTGCGGGAGGTGCTGGGCCCCGGCCGGGCGCGGGTGTTCTGGCTGCTGCGCTCGGTCGGGCTCGCCGCGTACCTCGGCGCGGCGGTCAGCGGCCACGCCGGCGTGACCGCCATGCTCACCTGCGAGAGCCTCACCATGCTCAGCGTGCTCGGACTGTGGTTCCACGCCGCCCGGCAGCACCACCCGCTGGCCCGGCCGGTCCTGGCCGCCGTCCTGGCCAGTGGCGCCGCCGCGATAACGAAGGTGGTCCCGGCCGGGATCACCGGCCGCGTCGGCCTCGACCCCACCTCGGCGTACCACCTGGCGCAGATCGTCGGCATGGCCCTGCTCTACCGGGCGGTCAGCCGCCGGGCAGACACCGAGCCGGCCGAGGCGCGCCCCGGTCAAGCGCTTCGGCCGCCGCGCCCCTGACCGTCCTCCGCGACCGACCGCGTCGCGGCCTCGACCATGTGCGTGACGAGGTCAGGGAGGCTTGTGCGCGCGCGCCAGCCCAGATCGCGGGCGGCCTTGGAACTGTCGCCGACCAGCGCGGCCGGCTCCTCGGGCCGAAAGTATTCCGGATCCGAAACGACATGGTCCTGCCATTCCAGGCCCACGGCCTTGAACGCCGTCTCACAAAATTGGGCGACACTGTGCCCGACACCTGTCGCGATTACATAGTCTTCGGGCTCCGGCCGCTGAAGCATCGACCACATGGCCTCGACGTATTCGGGCGCATAGCCCCAGTCCCGGATGGCGCCGAGATTACCCAGGCCGAGTTTGGTGCCGGGCCGCCCTTTTGCTTTCGCCACGAACTGCGCCACCTTCTGCGTCACGAAGTTGGCGCCACGCCGCTCGCTCTCATGATTGAACAGGATGCCGTTGCAGACGTGCAGATCGTACGCGTTACGGTAGTTGACCCCGGCCCAGTAGGCATATTCCTTCGAGTAACCGTACGGACTGCAGGGACTGAACGGCGTGTCTTCGCTCTGCGGGCCGGAGCTTCGGCCGAATATCTCCGAGGAACTGGCGTTGTAGAAGCGGGCGTTCGGCGCGGCGAGTCGTGCCGCTTCCAGCATTCGCAGGGTCCCCAGCGCATTGATGTCGGTCGTGACCTCCGGAATGTCGAAGGAAACTCCCACATCGGTCTGCGCCGCCAAGTGATAAATTTCGGCCGGCCGGATCGCCTCGATTAACGACCGCAGCCGTGACGCGTCGGCCATATCGCCCGCGTGCAGGTGGATCTCGGCCCCGCCGACGGACGCCACTTCCTTGGCTCGCGCCAGGCGCCCCTGATTGAAAGTCGAGGTTCGGCGCACCATCCCGTGAACTGCGTAGCCCTTCGACAGGAGCAGCTCCGCGAGATAGGAGCCGTCCTGGCCGGTGATTCCTGTGATGAGGGCGGTTCGGCTCAAGGAAGCTCCACTGGTGAAGAATTCAGCCGGAGAACTGGCGGTCAGGGCTTAAAAACATTCGTGAAGGTCAAGATGACCACGACTACGGCCACGGTCGCGAACAATGATAGCAAACCGAGCCAGATCGGATAGGACTTCAGCTTTTCCAGGCCTTTGGCGTCTCTGGCGTGCGTTCGCTGACTGGGCCTGCCATGAGGCAGGGAGCCATAAATTCTGTCGATCTCGAGTTTTCGCTCGATTTCGCTGCACGTTATGGAGTCGGAAGTCTCCTGGAAACGGTGCTTGACCATGAGCTGAATCGAGGCCAGCGCGCTAAGCAGCGCCAGCCCGGCCGCTATCCGGCGCGACCAGACCGGAGTTCCCCCGCTCAGCGCGACGGTGAAAAGAAAAGCCTGGGCGGTAAGGCTGAGGACCGGAGCCTGCCAGAAGAGGGCGTCATAGGCGGTCCGGCGCGCCGCGATGACCGAATAGACGGACAGAAGAACGTCCTTGTCGCCGGAGCCCTGAACATCACTGTTTTCCGTTGCCATTCCCGACTCCTCAGCGGCCACACGAGGCCGCCATCGTCTCCCATCAATTAGCCGGGGACAACCACCCGTTTGGATGATCCAAGGCGACGGAATGCGACGAGACCGACGTGACAACACACGAGCGTATCGCCGGGACGGCGCACCCTTCCGGCGATACGCTGACCGCCGTGAACGGCCTCGCGGCGAAAAACTTCCGGGGCCGTGTCGATCTGCGGGCCGCTCGTTCGACGTGAGGGTGCGCGGGCCGGGAGGCGGCCCCGCCGGACGAGGAGAACGCGTTGAAGTACATGCTGATCATGCGGGGCACCGACGAGTCGAACGCGGCCATGATGGCCGACATCGACGAGATGATGGCCACCACCCGTCAGTTCATCGAAGACCTGTTCAAGGCCGGCGTCTACGTCGCCGCCGAGGGGCTGGACGATCCGCGCCAGGGCGTCGTGGTCGACTTCAGCGGCGAGGCGCCGGTGGTCACGGACGGGCCGTACGGGGAGACCAAGGAGCTGTTCGGGGGCTTCTTCCTGCTCGACGTCGCCTCGCGGGAGGAGGCGGTCGAGTGGGCCAAGCGGGTGCCGGCCGCCCGCGGCTCCAAGATCGAGGTCCGCCGGGTGCCCGGAAGCGACGAGGCCCCGCCGGCCGGCGAGTGACCGGGCCCGAGAGCAACGGCCGGGTCTGATGGGCACGCCCGATGTCGAAGCCGTCTGGCGGATCGAGTCGGCGCGGATCGTCGCCGCGCTGACCCGGTTCACCGGCGATTTCGCGCTGGCCGAGGACGCGGCCCAGGAGGCGGTGGCCGAGGCGCTGGTGGCGTGGCCGCTCGACGCTCCAGCCAATCCGGCCGGCTGGCTGATGGCCACCGCCCGGCGGCGGGCGATCGACGCGATCCGCCGCCGGACCGCCCTGAACGACCGGTATGCCCTGCTGGCGGCCGGCGAGGCGGCCGGACCGGCGGTCGACGAGGAGGCCGACCCCGATCGGATCGACGACGACATCCTGGCGCTGATGTTCGTCAGCTGCCACCCGGTGCTCTCCCCCGAGTCCCGGGTGGCGCTGACCCTGCGCGTGGTCGCCGGCCTGTCCAGCGAGGAGATCGCCCGCGCGTTCCTGGTGCCCGTGCCGACCGTGCGGGCCCGCATCACCCGGGGCAAGAAGACGATCGCGGCGACCGGGGTGCCGTTCGGGCTGCCGCCGGCCGGCGAGCGGCGGGAGCGGCTGGGCGGCGTGCTCAGCGTTCTCTACGTGATCTTCAACGAGGGGTCGACGGCCACCTCGGGCGACCGGCTGCTGCGCCCGGACGTGGCGTACGAGGCGATCCGGCTGGCCCGCACCCTGGCCGCGCTGCAGCCGGACGAGCCGGAGGTGCACGGCCTGCTCGCGCTGTGCGAGCTGACGGCCGCGCGCTTCCCGGCCCGGACCGGCCCGGACGGTTCGCCGGTCCTGCTCGAGGACCAGGACCGGCGGCGGTGGGACTACTCGGCGATTCACCGTGGGCTGGCCGCGCTGGCCCGGGCGTCGGTTCGCGGCCTCGGCCCGTACGGCCTGCAGGCCGCGATCGCGGCCGCCCACGCGGCGGCGCCGTCGGTCGAGGCGACCGACTGGGACCGGATCGTGGTGCTCTACGAGGCGCTCGCCCGGGTCGCGCCCTCGCCGGTGGTCGAGCTCAACCGGGCCGTCGCGGTGGCCATGGCCGCGGGCCCGGAGCAGGCCCTGGCCATCGTGGACGAGCTGATCGCCGGGGGCCGGCTCCCCGGTTCGCATCTGGTCCCGACCGTACGCGGCGAGCTGCTGGCCCGCCTCGGACGGCGCCCGGAGGCGCGCGCCGAGCTGGAGCGGGCCGCCCGGCTGTGCACCAACCAGCGGGAACGCTCGGTCCTGGTGCGCAAAGCGAAGACCCTGGGCTACGGCCCGGAGCGGTAGGAGACGCCATGCGGCTCGGCGCAGTGGTCGTCCGGATCGGCCGGCACCGACCCGAAGTGGTCGACCTGCAGGGTGCTGTGGCTGATGCGGTAGGTCGAGCGCAGCAGCTGCTCGATCCGCCGCCGCACCGCGTGGCAGTCGCCGCCCGCCACGACCAGCACGTGGGCCGACAGCGCCGGCTGCCCCGAGGTGATCTGCCAGACGTGCAGGTCGTGCACCTCGACCACGTCGTCGACCGCGGCCACCCGCGCGCCGAGCTCGGTCGGTTCGAGTCCGGACGGTGCCGCCTCGAGGAAGATCTTCCCGGACTCGCGGACCAGCCCCAGCCCGGCCTTCGTCATCAGCACCACGACGACCAGGGTGGCGATCGGGTCGGCCCGCGTGAACCCGGTCACGAGAATGACGGCGCCGGCCAGGGCGGTGGCGATGAACGCGTACAGGTCATTGAGAATGTGCCGGAAGGCACCCTCGATGTTGAGGCTCGCCCGGTTGGCCCGGCTCATCGCCCAGGCCGCGACGATGTTGATCACGATGCCGGTCAGCGCGGTGATCAGCACCAGCGGCCCGACCACGGCAGGCGGGTCGATCAGCCGCCGGATCGCCTCGACCCCGAGCCACACCGCCAGGATCAGCATGGTCAGCCCGTTGGCTTGCGCGGAGAGAATCTCCGCGCGCTTGAGCCCGTACGTGTAACCACCGCGCGGCGGCCTCGCGGCCAGTCGCATGGCGATCAGGGCGAGGACGATGGCCCCGGCGTCGGTGAGCATGTGGGCGGCGTCCGAGAGCAGGGCGAGCGACCGGGCGATCAGGCCGACGACGACCTCACCGAGCATGAACAGCGAGATCAGCGTGAGCGCGAGGCTCAGCCACCGCCGATCGGCATCCGCCGACACGCCGTGGTCGTGCCCCGCGTGCCCGCCCGCGCCGTGCGATTCCGGGCCGTGCGATTCCGGGCCGTGCGATTCCGGGCCGTGCGATTCCGGGCCGTGCGATTCCGGGCCGTGCGCTTCCGGGCCGTGGTCGTGCTCGTGGCCGATGTCGTGTGCCGTCGGCATGCTCGGCCCCCTCCCTCCGACCTCGCCCAACATATGCAGTCATTGCAATAGGTGCAAGCTCACCGTGCCTCGCACCCTTCCCAGGGTGCCCCACCGCGCGCCACAGCGAGGCACGGCCTGTCTCATTTCGAGACACCTGCCCGGCGGCGATCGTGCGTACCGTGACTGATGAGGTGGGTGCGATGGTCGCGTTGATGCTGGCTGTGCTGGCCCCGCTGGCGCTGCTCGCGCTGGCCACCGGGGCCATCCGGGTGCGTGGCGGCTACGACCGCTGCCCGACCCACTCCCGCCCGACGGCCGCGTACCGCACCACCGCGAGCTCGCCCGCCGACCGGCCGTAACCGACCGGCCGCCGGCCGCATCCGGGAGCCGGCCGTGAAACGCCAGGCCGCCGGTCGCATCCGGGAACCGGCCGTGAACCGCCAGGCCGCCGGCCGCATTCGGGAACCGGCCGTGAACCGCCAGGCCGCCGCCTACTGCACGACCGCCAGCCCCACCGCGAACAGGCCGTAGAACACGGCCGCCACGATCAGCCGCCCGGCGGTCGCGCGGCCGGTGCGGAAGAGCACGAGCAGGTAGATCACCGAGAGCAGCGTCGCGACGCCGGCCAGCACGAGCGGGGCGTCGAAGTGCCACGGCGTGCCCAGCAGCCCGATACCGGACGGCACCGTCGCCTGGATCATCATCGCTCCGGAGATGTTGGCCAGCGCCAGCGGCGTCTTGCCCTGCCGCACCCAGATGATCGCGTTCATGACCTCGGGCAGTTCGGTGGCGACCGGGGACAGCAACAGGGCGACCACGACCGGAGACAGGCCCATCGCCGGGCCGGCCCATTCCAGTTGGCGGACGAACAGCTGCGACGCCAGGAAGATCACGACCAGCGTGGCCACCGTCTGGGCCACCACCGCGGACGTCGAGGGGCTCGGCCGGCGCGGCTGCAGCTTCAGCGGCTCCAGGTCCCCGTCGGCCGCGTGCTCGCCGCTGCCGCCGGTCTCGCGCCAGAAGTAGACCGCGTAGGCGGCGAAGAACAGCAGCCCGAGCCACGGCTTGACCGCGAACGCGACCAGGCCGAGCCCGACCTTCACCACGAAGATCGCGAGGAACCACGTCTGGTCCCGGGCCAGCCGCCGCATGTTCGTGCCATCGAGAAGAGCGGGCGGTGGCTCGGCTCCGGCGATTCCGCCGGCCGGCACCGGTACGCGGGTGCGACCGCGCGACAACAGCATCACGCCGGTCACCGCGTACGCGATCGTCCCGACCACCAGCGGACCGCCCAGTGCGGCCCCGACCCCGATGTCGTCGCCGCTGTGCTTGCCGCCGAAGATCACCGCCACCAGCGTGACCACGCTCTCCGGCAGCGCGGTGCCGGCCGCCGCCAGGATCGTGCCGACCGCCAGCGGGCCGACCTTGAGCCGGGCGCCGAGCCATTCGACGGCGTTGACGAACCACTCGCAGGCCAGGTAGATGACCACCGCGCAGCCGAGCAGCAAGACGATGTGAATCACGAGGTGCCGTGTCCTTCCGCGCGCCGCGGAGGGACGGCCACCGTTCTCGGGATAGCCCTCGACCCGCGGCGCGGACGTCGAGTCCGAACCGTTCGAGTCGAAGGTCTCGCCCACCCGCGCGGAGCGGGCCCGGGCGCCGGGAACTCCGGGGAGTTCCAGCATGTCGACGCACCGGTGGGGGGCTACTCCCCTTCAACGGCCCAAGCATACATAGAGTTGGGGCATGCAGCGCGTGGTGGTGACGGGAGCAACCGGGCACATCGGCACCTACCTGGTGCCGCGGCTGGTCCGGGCGGGCTATGAGGTCGTCGCGATGACCCGGGGCGAGCGGCAGCCCTATCACGACAGCCCGGAGTGGCGGTCGGTGCGACGGGTGACCGCCGACCGGGAGGCCGACGACGCCGCCGAGCGCATAGCCGCGGAGAAGCCGGATGTGGTCGTCGACCTGATCTCCTTCACCCCCGAGTCCACCCGGCGCCTGGTCGACGAGCTGCGCAAGACCCGGCCGCTCCTCGTGCACTGCGGCACGATCTGGGTGCACGGCCGGGCGGCCCGGGTGCCGCTCACCGAGGACGAGCCGCGCACGGCGTACGGCGAGTACGGCACCGGCAAGGCCGCGATCGAGGAGCTGCTGCACCTCGAGACGCGGGCCGGTGGCGTGCCGAGCGTGGTGCTGCACCCCGGGCACATCAGCGGGCCGGGCTGGCGGCCGGTCAACCCGCAGGGCAACCTCGACGTCGACGTGTGGCGGAGGCTGGCCACCGGCGAGCCGGTCGCGCTGCCGGCGCTCGGGCTGGGCGTGCTCGGCCACGTGCACGCCGACGACGTGGCGCAGGCGTTCGAGCGGGCGGTGTCCCGGCCGGCGGCGATCGGGTCGAGTTTCCACGTGGTGGCCGAGCAGGCGATGACGTGCCGCGGGCTGGCCGAGGGCGCGGCCCGCTGGTTCGGCCGCGAGGCCGTGCTCGACCTGGTCGACTGGCCCGAGTTCGAGCGCCGCACCGGCCCGGCCCAGGCCGCCACGACCCGCGACCACATCGAGCGCGGCATCACCGCGAGCATCGACCGCGCCCGCGAGGTGCTGGGCTACCGGCCCCGTTTCTCCTCACTCGAGACGCTGCACGAGGCGGTCCGCTGGCTGGCCGCGCACGGCCAGGTCGACGTCGGCGGCCAGGAGTTCTGACCGGCGCCGCCCGCTCCACGGCGAGCGGGCGAGGGCGGCGGCTCCCGGCCGGCCCTATCGCAGGTAGGCGAGCTCGGGGAATTCGGACCGGTAGGCGTCGATCAGCGCGCGGGCCAGCGGCACCGAGTCGACCAGTGGGTGCGACGCCATCGCCCGCACGGCCACCGCGCGGGATCCGTTCGCGGCCGCCGACAGGACGGCCCGTTCGGTCGCCTTGACCCGCCGCACCAGCGCGACCCCGTGCCCCGGCACCGACACCCCGGTCACCGGCACCGGGCCGTCCGACGTCACGGTGCACGGCACCTCGACGACCGCGTCCGCGTCCACGATGTCGAGGGCGCCCCGGTTGCGCACGTTGAGGATCAGCGACGCCGGCACGTCCGAGGCCAGCGCCCGCATCAGTTCCAGGGCGACCTGCTCGTAACCTCCGCCGCCCGCCGAAGCGTCGCGGTCGAGCCCTTCGAGGGACATGTAGGTGGCGTCCCGCTCGCGCAGCGCCGCCGTCCACGCCGCGAGCGGATCACCGGAACCGATGGCGTCGTAGCACGCCGTCTGCTGGCGCAGCAGGAATTCGCCCCGGGTTTCGGCGGCCGCCTGCTCGGCGCGTACGGAAGAAGCGGTGTCGTAGTAATAGTGCAGGTATTCGTTCGGGACGGCCCGGAGCGCGCGTAAGCGCGCCGGGCCGAACAGCCGGCCCTCCTCGAACGACCGGAGGGTGTCGTCGGACGCGTCGAACAGCGACGGCAGCACATCGACGCCGCCGGAGGTCACCGACGACAGCCAGCCGAGGTGGTTGAGCCCGGCGTAGCCCAGGGAGTAGGACGAGGTCAGGCCCAGCGCCCGCGCGACCCGGCGGCCGAGCGCGGACGGCGAGTCGCAGATGCCGATCACCCGGTCGCCCAGGTGGGCCGCCATCGCCTCGGTGACGAGCCCGGCCGGGTTGGTGAAGTTGATGACCCAGGCCGACGGCGCGACCAGCGCGATGCGCCGGGCGATCGCGTCGGCGACGGGAACGGTGCGCAGACCGTACGAGACGCCGCCCGCCCCGGTCGTCTCCTGGCCGAGCACGCCGAGGCCGATCGCCACCTTCTCGTCGATGACCCGCCCCGGCAGTCCGTGCACGCGGATGGCGCTGAACACGAAGTCGGCCCCGGTCAGCGCCTCGGTCAGGTCGGTGGTCGCGGAGAGGGCCGGGCCGTGACCCTGCGCCTCGATCACCCGGGAGATGGCCGCGAGGCGCCCCGCGTCGACGTCGTGCAGAACCAGCGACGTGATCGGGGACGACGGGTCGAGCAGCGCCGAGTGGACCAGCGGCACCCGGAAGCCGCCGCCGCCGAGGATGACGAGTTTCACCGCTGATCCCCCGCGTCGGAGAGCCGGGCAATGGTGGCCGTGGCGCGCCGCACCGACCGTTGTTCCCCCTGCGGGATCACGTCGTCGAGGAACCCGTAGCGGGCGGCGAGAAGAGCCTCGGAGGAGTCGGCGTGATGCCGGGTGGCCGACAAACGGGCCGACCGCCACCAGTCGGCGATGTCGCCCCACCCGGGCGCCGACAACGACCCTCCGAAATGCTGCACCGACAGCGCCGCGATCAGGTTGGCGAAGGCGAGCCGCTGGTCGAGGGGCCAGCCGCGCAGGGTGCCGAGCACGAATCCGGCCGTGAACACGTCGCCGGCGCCGGTCGGGTCGAGCGCCTCCAGGCGTACGCCCGGAGCGACCACCGACTCACCGGTCGTCGCGTCGACCGCGAGTGCCCCGTCGCTGCCCTGCGTCACGACGACCACCGGGACCAGACCGGAAAGCCGGCGCACCGCCTCGGCCGGGCTGGCGGCCCGGGTGTACTGCATGGCCTCGACCGCGTTGGGCAGGAAGGCGTGGCAGTCGGACAGCACCTCGAGCGCCTCGACCGGCCATTGCGCCGTGTCGTCCCAGCCGACGTCGGCGAAGACGAGGGTGCCGTTCGCCCGCGCCTGCGCGACCCAGGGCAGCGGCCCTTTGCTGAGGCTCACCGAGGCGGCCCGCGCGGACGGCAGGGAACCCACGAGGCCGTGCGGACCGACCGGCAGCGGGTGACCGTGCGTGATCATGCTGCGGTCACGCTGGTAGGCCAGCGAGACGGTCACCGGCGAATGGCCCTCGGCCAGCCGCCGGGAGGACGACAGGTCGATGCCCTCCTGGTCGCGGAGGATGTGCGCGCAGAAGTCCCCGTAGGCGTCGGTCGCGAGCGCGGTGCCCAGCCCGGTGCGCAGGCCGAGCCGGGCCGAGGCGACCGCCAGGTTGGCGATGCCGCCGGGGCAGGAGCCCATGCCGGGCGCCCAGACCTCGGCGCCCGGCGACGGCAGTTCACGCAGACCGGTGAAGATGATGTCGAGGTAGACGACACCGGGGACGAACAGGTCCAGTGCCGGGTTCATTCACCGATCTTAGTCGTCCACACGTCCTGATCAGCGGATAGATCAGCCGACGGCCCGCCGACGATCTCGACCCGCCAGGGCAGTGCGGCGCCCCGCCTCTCGACCCGGTCGGGCGTGACGGTGAACGTGGTGTCCCCGACGACGACGGTCACGGCTTCGGTGACGTCATGCAGACGCAGGGTGATCCCGTCCCGGTAGTCGTAGTCCGGGCGATCGGTCCGGTTACCGAGCGCAATGACCGCCCCCGGCCGCACCAGCAGCGGCACGCTGTCGAAGCCGTGGTTCTCCCGCACCCAGGCCGGCCCCTCGATCACCTCGGTGGTGCCGAACCGGGTCCAGCGCCCGGCCGGCACGTAGTAGTCGACGTCGCCGCCCGCGCTCATCACCGGCGCCACCAGCAGGTCGTCGCCGAGCATGTACTGCCGGTCGAGATAGGTCACGGCCGGGTCGCCGGGGAACCCGACGACCATCGGCCGCATCACCGGGATTCCCTCGCGCCGGGTGCGGCGTGCGGCTTCGAAGAGGTACGGCATGAGCCGGTACTTGAGGTGCGTGAAGTGCCGCAGCACGTCCACCGACTCCTCGTCGAACTGCCACGGCACCCGGTACGACTGGTTGCCGTGCAGCCGGCTGTGCGAGCTGAGCAGCCCGAACGCCACCCACCGCTTGAACACCGCCGGGTCCGGCCGCCCCTCGAAGCCGCCGATGTCGTGGCTCCAGAACCCGAAGCCGGACGACAGCAGCGACAGCCCGCCGCGCAGGCTCTCGGCCATCGACTCGAAGGTGGCCGAGTTGTCGCCGCCCCAGTGCACCGGGAACTGCTGGCCGCCGACCGTGGCCGAGCGCGCGAACAGCACCGCCTCGCCCTCGCCGTGGGCCTCCTCGAGCACGTCGAAGACGACCTTGTTGTAGAGCTGGGTGTAGTAGTTGTGCATCCGCTGCGGGTCGGAGCCGTCGTGCCAGACCACGTCGGTCGGGATGCGCTCGCCGAAGTCCGACTTGAACGCGTCGACACCCATGTCGGTCAACGCCTTGAGCTTGCCCGCATACCAGTCCCGGGCGGCCGGGTTGGTGAAGTCGACCAGGCCCATCCCGGCCTGCCACTTGTCCCACTGCCAGACGTCACCGTTCGCCCTCTTGACCAGAAAGCCCTTCGCCGCGCCCTCGGCGAACATCGCCGAGCGCTGGGCGATGTACGGGTTGATCCACAGGCAGACCTTCAGCCCCCGGTCGTGCAGCCGCTTGATCATGCCCGGCGGGTCGGGGAAGATCCGCGAGTCCCACTCGAAGTCGCACCAGTGGAACTCGCGCATCCAGAACGTGTCGAAGTGGAAGACGCTCAGCGGCAGGTCACGCTCGGCCATCCCGTCGACGAACTTGTTGACCGTCTCCTCGTCGTACGGGGTGGTGAACGACGTGGTCAGCCAGAGGCCGAACGACCAGGCCGGGGGCAGCGCCGCCCGGCCGGTCAGCGCGGTGTACTTCCGCAGCACCTCGGCCGGGGTCGGGCCGTAGATGACCAGGTAGGACATGGTCTGCCCGGGCACGCTGAACTGGGTCCGGGTGACCATCTCGCTGGCCACCTCGAACGAGACCCGGCCCGGGTGGTCGACCAGCACGCCGTACCCGCGGTTGGTCAGATAGAACGGGACGTTCTTGTACGCCTGCTCGCTGCTGGTGCCGCCGTCCTCGTTCCAGATGTCGATGCTCTGGCCGTTCTTGACGAACGGGCCGAAGTGCTCGCCCAGCCCGTAGACCGCCTCGCCGACGCCGAGGTCGAGCTGCTCGTGCACGTAGTGCTCGCCGCCGGCCGTGTCGACGATGCCCATGCCCTTCCAGCCCGAGCCGGTGATGCGCCGCCCCTCGGCCAGGAAGTCGAGCCCCCAGTTGTCGCTCGTGTTGAACCGCGCGGTCAGCCGGCCCGAGGTGAGCTCGGCCGGTCCGACGCTCACGTCTCCGGGCTCGCTTTTCACCGTGAAGTTCGGCGAGCGCGGCACACCACCCAGGAAGTGCCCGACGGTCACCCGGATGACGTCCGGCATCGGCGCCTCGAGCCGGATCGTGATGATCGGCGCGTTCAGGGTGTCGCTGCGCGTCGCCACCGGCCTGGTCGTGGCGTACCCGGTCAGCGACGTCGCGTCGGCCTCGGTGTCGTGCAGCTGCGCGGGATGCAGCACCGCGAACCCGTCGCGCTTGTGCCAGTAGCCGTCGGTGAACTTCATGAGCGTCCTTTACTTGATGGCGCCGGCGGCGATGCCGCGGGTGAGCGTGCGCTGGAAGATCACGAAGAAGAGCATCGCCGGGAGGATGCCGATCAGCGCCGAGGCGCTGGTCGTGGTGGCGTCCATCAGGCGGTCGCCCTGCAGGACACCGAGCGCCACCGGGACGGTCTGCTTGTCGTTCGAGATCAGGAAGACCAGCGGCAGGAGGAACTCGTTCCACGTCCAGATGAAGAAGAACGTGAACAGCACGCCGAGGGTCGGGCGGCTGACCGGCACGACGACCCGCCACAGGATGCGCCATTTGCCGGCGCCGTCGATGCTGGCCGCCTCGAGCAGTTCGGTCGGGAACTCCGAGTACACCGATGTCAGCAGATAGGTGCCGAACGCGCTCTGGATGACCGTGAAGATGATGATGATCGAGAGCAGGTTGTCGTAGAGGCCGAGCTGCTTGGAGAAGTAGTACAGCGGATAGATCAGGGCTTCCTGCGGAAGCAGATTCGCGACCAGGAAGAAGACCAGGAAATAGACCCGGCCGCGGACCCGGCCGATGCCGAGGGCGTACGCGTTGAGAATGCTCAGAAGCACGCCGAGCACCGCCACGGCGAGACTGGAGATGAAGCTGTTGAAGAGCTTCTCGCCGAAGTCGACGCGGGTCCAGAAGTCGGCGATGCCCTTGAAGTACAGGTGGTGAGGCAGCGCGAGCGGGCCGTTCCCGGCGTAGTCGGCGGGGCTCTTGACCGCGTTGATGACGACCACGAGAAGCGGCGCGACGATCAGGAGCAGCAGCACGAGCAGTCCGATGAGGACGGCGTACCGGGCCGGATTGCGCCGCTTGGCGGCGGTCCTTATCGCCGGTTCTTCGTCTCTGATCTTCGGTTGCGCGGTGAGCGTCGTCATCGGGATTGCCTTTCCGCCCGGTTCTGCAGGCGCAGGAAGACGAACGCCAGCACGATGATCAGCACGGTGAGCACGGTCGAGATCGCCGAGCCGTAGCCGACCTGCGCCTTCTCGAAGTAGTTCTTGTAGGCGAAGTAGGACGGCACGATCGTCGCGTTGCTCGGGCCGCCCCGGGTGAGCACGAAGATCTGCGCGAACACCTTGAGCGCGGCGATCGTGGTCGTGATCAGCACGACGTAGAACTCGGGCCGGATCATGTAGATCGTGATCTTGCGGAAGCGCTGCCACCAGGTCGCGCCGTCCAGGTCGGCCGCCTCGTAGAGCGAGGGGTCGACCCGCTGCAGCCCCGACATGAACATCACGATCGGGTAGCCGAGCTGGATCCAGATCAGCACCGCCATGACCGTGAACAGCGCGTACTTCGGGTTGCCGAGCCAGTCGACGGCCAGGCTGTGCAGGCCGACCGCATTGAGGATCTTGTTGAGCGCGCCGTAGTCCGGGTGCAGGATCCAGCCCCAGATGATGCCGGTGACCGCGAGCGGGATGACCTGCGGCAGGTAGAACCCGGACCGGAAGAAGCTGGCCCACCGGTCGCTGAAGCGCTTGCCCACGTAGTCGAACAGCACCGCCGCCAGCACCAGGCCGAGCAGCGTCGGGATCACCGCCATCGCGACGACCATCAGGATGATGTGGCCGAACGAGCTCCAGAACAGCTCGTCGTGGAACAGCCGGGTGTAGTTCTGAAAGCCGATCCAGGTCGGCGAGCCGACGCCGGTCCACCGGGTGAAGCTGGTCCCGATCGTCATCACGAGCGGCACAATGATCACCAGGGTCGAGGCGATGATCCCCGGTATCAGGTAGATCGCGTACCCCCGTCGCCGGTTCATGCGTTCCCCTCTCGTTGTGGGGGGGGGGGGGGGCCCCCCCCCCCCCCCCGCGGGGGGGGGGGGGGGGGGGGGGGGTGCGGGGGGCCGGCCCGGGGGAGGGGCAGGGGGGCGCCCCACACCCCGGGGGGCGGGGGGGCGCGGGGGGGGGGAGTGGGCA
>NZ_JBFBAD010000103.1:0-34972 GCF_040682075.1 Actinoplanes sp. NPDC051411
TCCGACCTCCGGCATGCCTGCCGCCGGCGCGCCGGGCTATGGAGCTCCGACCTCGGCGATGCCTGCCGCCGGCGCGCCGGGCTATGGAGCTCCGACCTCGGCGATGCCTGCCGCCGGCGCCCCGAACCACGGTGCGCCGACCTACGGCACGCCGGTCAACGGGATGCCGGGCCAGACGACCCTGGGCTATGTGGCTCCGGCACAGGGTGCACCGAGCTACGAGGCTTCGGGGCCGGGCGCCCCGAACTACGGCACTCCCGCCCAGAGCGCGCCCAGCTACGGAAACTCGGGCTATGGTGCGCCGGCCGAGAGCGCGCCGGGCTACGCGACTTCCGGCCATGCCGCGCCGGGCCAGCCCGGGTCGGCCTCGGGCGTTCCGAGCTCCGGCGCTCCGGGCTGGCCGGACGGAGCCCCGAGCTATGCCCCTCCGGGCCAGCCGGGGGGAGCCCCGAGCTATGCCGCTCCGGGCCGGCCGGAATACGGGACTCCCAGCTATGCCAATCCGGGGCAAGCCATATCGACTCCGAGCGCGCCGGGCTACGACGCCCCGGACGATGGGACTTCGGGCCACGGTGGAGCTCGGGAGGCGGGGACTCCCGCGGGCGAGCAGGGGCAGGGCGGCGCTACGCCGTACAGCTCAAGCGCGCCGCCGGCGCCGGAGGGTGACGAGCCCGGGGGGCGCTGAGGTCAGAGGTAGAGGCCGGTGGCGTTCGACTCGACGCGGGAGGCCGCGACGGCGTGCACGTCGCGTTCGCGCAGGAGGACGTAGCCGCGGCCGTGGAGTTCGACCTCGGAGCGGTCGTCGGGGTCGAACAGGACGCGGTCGCCGACCACGATCGACCGGACGTTGGGGCCGACCCCGACCGCCGTCGCCCACGACAGCCGCCGGCCCATCGAGGCGGTCGCCGGGATCACGATGCCGGCGGTCGACCGGCGTTCTCCCTCACCGCCGTCCTGCTGGACGAGGACGCGGTCGTGCAGCATCCGGATCGGCAATCCGGACTCGGTTCGGGTGTCGGTGCTCACGATGCAGACGGTACGCCGCGCGCCCGCGGCTGTTTGCCGCTGGTAGCCGTGGGCACGCAGAGGCACTCGGCTACTACGGTGAATACCGCACGATCGTCGTAGGAGCCAGGGGGTAACACGGTTGAGCCGTTTGCAGCGTGTCCGGAGCAACCTTCGGCGTGCCTACGACTCGGGGCGGGAGTCGGTGCGCGTGGCCCGGCGGGAGATCGTCGAACGTGAACTCGAGCCGGAACATGTCGAGGACGATTTCGAGCCTCCCGCGCCCACCGAGCCTGAACTGGTCCACCAGTCGATCGCGAGCCGTGACGACGCCGAGGTTCCGCACTCGCTGCGGATCGCCGCCGCCTGGAGCTGGCGGCTGATCGTCGTCGGGGTGGTCGGCTGGGCGCTGCTGCGGTTCATCAGCAATCTCAGCGTGGTCGTGATCCCGCTGGCCATCGCCCTGCTGTTGTCGGCGCTGCTCGCCCCGGCGGTCGGTCTGCTGTTCCGGCTCAAGGTGCCGCGCTCGCTGGCCACCTTTCTGGTGCTGGTCGGCGGCATCGCCGTGATCGCCGGCACGCTGACGCTGGTCATCAACCAGTTCATCGATGGCCTGCCCGAGCTGACCTCGAAGACCACGCAGGGTGTGCGGCAGATTCAGGAGTGGGCCAAGACCGGGCCGCTGCACCTGTCGGACGCCCAGCTCAACAATGCGATCGACAACGGGCAGAACTGGATCAATTCGAACACGTCGACGCTGACCTCGACCGGTCTGTCGACCGCGGCGACGCTGGCCGAGCTGGTCACCGGCATGCTGCTGGTGCTCTTCTCGACGTTCTTCTTCCTGCGGGACGGGCGCAAGATCTGGCGGTTCATCGTCCGGCTGTTCCCGGTGAACGCCCGCTGGTCGCTGGCCGACGCCGGCGACGCCTCGTGGCAGACGCTGAGCAACTATGTGCGGGCGACCGTGCTGGTGGCCTTCATCGACGCGGTCGGCATCGGCCTGGCCCTGGTGATTTTGAAGATTCCGTTCCCGTTTCCGCTCGCCGCGCTGGTGTTCCTGGGCGCGTTCATCCCGATTGTCGGCGCGAGTGTCTCCGGCGCGGTGGCCGTGCTGGTCGCCTTGGTCGATCAGGGCTGGGTGGTGTCGTTGATCGTGCTCGGCGCGGTGATCCTGGTGCAGCAGGTCGAGGGCCACGTCCTCCAGCCGCTGATCATGGGCCGGGCGGTGGCGATCCATCCGCTGGTCGTGATCGTCGGCATTGCCTCGGGCGTGATCCTGGCCGGCATCATCGGGGCGCTCGTAGCGGTTCCGGTGATCGCGGTGCTCAACACGGGCGTACGCCGGCTGGCCCGGACGCGGCCCGAGACCCCACCGGACGCGGTGGTCGTCGGGGGAACCATGTAAGAAGTCACGCAAAAGCGGGGCCCCGAGAGGAGCCCCGCTTTCGATGAACCGGGATCAGGCGGCGGTGACGCCGATGCCGACCTCGTTGACCCCGCGGGTGGCGTCGACGATGACCTCGCCGTTGCCGGCCCGCGAGAGGGCCCGCAGCGTCCACGACCCGGGGGCCGCGAAGAAGCGGAAGACGCCTTCCGGCGACGACACGACCTCGGCGGTGAACTCGCCCGAGCCGTCGAGGAGCCGCACGTACGCCCCGCCGACCGCCGCGCCGTCGGCGGCGCTGACGATGCCGGTGATGACGGTTTCCTTTTCGAGGTCCACGCCGGCGGGCAGGGGTGCCGACTGGTCCGGGGCGGCGCAGCCGGCCGCGATGTTCGACGGTGACGTCATGAGGATCAGGCCTCCCCGGGCTCGTCGCCGAGCGCGATCGGCACGCCGATGAGCGAGCCGTACTCGGTCCAGGAGCCGTCGTAGTTCTTCACGTTCTGCTGGCCGAGCAGTTCCTTGAGCACGAACCAGGTGTGCGAGGAACGCTCGCCGATGCGGCAGTAGGCGATGGTGTCCTTGTTGCCGTCGAGGCCGGCGTCGCCGTAGATCTTGGCGAGTTCGTCGTCGGACTTGAAGGTGCCGTCCTCGTTGGCCGCCTTGCTCCACGGCACGCTGATCGCGGTCGGGATGTGGCCGGCCCGCTGCGACTGCTCCTGCGGCAGGTGGGCCGGGGCGAGCAGGCGGCCGGCGAACTCGTCGGGGCTGCGCACGTCGACCAGGTTCTTCACGCCGATGGCCTGGACGACCTCGTCGCGGAACGCCCGGATCGTCAGGTCGGGCGCGGACGCCTGGTAGTTGGTCGCAGCGCGGGAGGGCACGTCCTTGGAGTACGGACGGGCGTCGAGTTCCCACTTCTTGCGGCCGCCGTCGAGCAGCACGACGTCGCGGTGGCCGTACAGCTTGAAGTACCAGTACGCGTACGCGGCGAACCAGTTGTTGTTGCCGCCGTAGAGCACGACCTTGTCGTCGTTGCCGATGCCGCGCGACGAGAGCAGCGCGGAGAACTGCTCCTGGTTGACGAAGTCGCGCCGGACCGGGTCCTGCAGGTCCTGCTTCCAGTCGATCTTGACGGCGCCGGGGATGTGGCCTCCGTCGTACGCGCTGGTGTCCTCGTCGACCTCGACGAAGACGACGCCTGGGGCTTCCAGGTTCTTTTCGGCCCAGTCGGCCGACACGAGTGCGGTGTCGCGACTCATCGATTCACTCCCTTTGATGGGTGAGGGATTAGGGGTGAGTCAGCGCAGGGAGGGTGTTGTCGCACCCCGCGCGGGACCCATGGACGTAACGGATCTCGGGGTTTGCGACGGTGCCACATGCCGGCTTCATCGCCGGGCTGAAGAACAGAGCTAGAACGTGCTCAGCACTCGTGGCCCCGTCAGATGACAGGGCGACACAGGCAGGCGGCCACGCGGCACAGGTCGACCGCGCGCCTCTTGGTGAGCAGCAGGCTCATGCGGCCGACACTACCAGCGGTTCACGAGGTGGTAACAGAACCAACCACGATCCGGGAAGGAGGGCCGGGTCACACACCGCTCGAGTTCAGCGTCACGTTGCTGGCGCCGGCGGTGAACTGAAGACCGTCCGGCTTGGCCGAGATCTGCTGCACCTTCAGCTTGAGCGGCAGGGCCGGCACCTGGATGTCGAGGCCGAGGTTCTTCGCGTACCCGGCGATGATCGACTTGATGCCGGGCAGGTTGGGCAGGTCGGGCGAGTCGACGTCGTCGAAGCCGACGTGCACCACCCCGTTCGACACCGACAGCTTGGCCACGCCGGTGACCTTGAACTTCTGGCCGAGCGCCGGCACCTCGGCCGAGCCGGTCAGCTTGCCGTCCTTCTCGGTCAAGGTCAGCCCGGGCTGGTTGATCAGCCCGATCAGCTGCTTGTAGTCGATCGTGCCGGTGCCGGTCACCGTGCCGGCCACGATGTTGCCGCCCGACCGCAGGGTGTTGATCGAGGCCTGCACGTCCTTGGCCCGGATGTCGAGCAGCGGCAGCTTGATCTTCTTGTCGCCCTTCGGGTCGGCCGGCCCGGTGAAGTCGGCGAGCTCGATCTTGATCTCGTCGTAGTGGCCGTGGAGGACCTGGGTGAGGAACGGGAAGCCCTCGATCGTGACGTCCGGCTTCTCGCTGGTCGCCTTCTGGTTGGTGACCTGTTCGCTCACCTTGTCGCTGATGATGCGCTCGGCGTAGGAGCGGCCGAACCGGTCGGCCGCGAACAGCACGCCGCCGACGATGATCAGCAGAATGACGAGCGTGATCAGCAGGCCGCGCCCACGGCGTCGCTTGGGGCGCGGGGTCCCGTACTCGGCCACGGATCCTCCTTGAACGGCGTCAGCTGTCGAGGACCGTACATGCCCCGATCCAGGGCACGGGGAAACCGGTCAGGACCGGTTAGGACATGTACCACTGGGTCAGGGCGTACGCCACGGGAGCGACCAGGGCGAATGCCCCCAGCGGGCCCTGCATGTGCCGGGCCACCCAGAAGGTCGGCGCGTCGCCGGCCAGCGTGCGCCCGGCCTCGCCGAAGTTGACCGCCAGGTCGACCAGGCTGGCCACGACCGCCGCGATCAGGCCGATCACCGCGCCCTTGGCCGGGGTGAACGGCAGCACCAGCACGCTGCCGAGCACGGCCGCGACGAGCGTGCCGAGCATCGCGCCGACCACCACGCCGGTCGCGCCGCGCGGCACCTGCGGCGCGATGCGCGGCTTGGGGAAGATCGCGTCGGTCACCCGGGCGACCAGCAGCGCCACGCCGGCGGCGGCGGCGCAGACCTCCACGGTCTGGGTGCCGACCGGCACCCGGGTGAGGATCACCGGGATCGCGTACGCCACGACGCCGAGCACGATCACCAGGGTCGTCCGGTAGGAGTCGCTGACCCGCGCGCGGTCCTCGGAGCGGAACAGCTGGCCGACCAGCGCGACCACGAAGCCGCCGACCGCGACCAGCAGCAGCGTCAGGAAGCCGGTCCCGTCGCGTTCGGAAGCCAGATAGTCGGCGACCAGCGCGACCGCCACGCAGACGCCGGCCGTCGCGCCCGCCGCGGGCGGCCGCAGCGCCATCGTCCAGGCCAGCAGGAAGAGCAGCTGCACCCCGAACAGCACGATCGTGAACGGGAGCCGGTTGTCGGGCGCCGCCGTCGCCGAGCCGAGAATCAGGCCCATGCCGAGCAGGCCGGCGAAGACCGCGATGGCCAGCGAGAGCTGCCGCCGGACCGGGACGACCTCGATCTCCTCGAGCTCTTCCTCGTCCTCTTCCGGCTCTTCCTTGCGTTCCTCACCGCCGGAGGAGTTGCCGGAGCGGTGGCTGGTGTGGCCCTCGTCGGGCACCGCGCCGTACGTGCCCGCTCCTCGGCCGCCGCGGGACGCGCGAGCTACGTCGCGGGTCGCCTCGGCGTCCCAGTCGTCTTCCTGCGGCATGGAGGGGAACACGCCTGCGATGGTGCCAGACAAGGGTGCACCACCCTAATTTCCCGCCCGTTCGGTCACGGAGTGCCGGTTTACGTCATCAGTTGGTTACATGACCGAAGCCTGCGTGCCGGTGGATCGGTTAAGGTTATGCCCAGCCCACCCGTCGGTGACGCCGGGACGTTCCTCCGGTCACGCGACCGTTAACCAGCAGGTCGCGGCCGGGTCACCCGAGCGGCCCCGCGCCGCAAGGACGGAGGTGAGTGTGGAAATCCTTCTGTTGGTGACAGCACGTGCCGGCGAACCATCCGCCGTGCTTCCCGCGCTGGATCTGCTTCCCCACTCCATACGCACCGCCCCCCGCGATGTCCGCACCCTGGTCTCGAGCCCGAGCCCCGACGCGGTGCTGGTCGACGCCCGCACCGAGCTCTCCGAGGCCCGGGCCACGTGCCGCATGCTGCACGCCACCGGCATCGGGGTGCCGCTGTTCGCCGTGGTCACCGAGGCCGGCCTGATAGCGCTCAACGCCGACTGGGGCGTCGACGACGTCATCCTGGCCGCGGCCGGCCCGGCCGAGGTCGAGGCCCGGCTGCGGCTGAGCGTGGGCCGCCTCAACAACCTGACCGCGGGCGCCGGCGGCTCGATCCGGTCGGGCGAGCTCACCATCGACCCCGACACCTACCAGGCCAAGCTCAAGGGCCGGCCGCTCGACCTCACCTACAAGGAGTTCGAGCTGCTCAAGTTCCTCGCCCAGCACCCGGGCCGGGTCTTCACCCGCGACCAGCTGCTGCGCGAGGTCTGGGGCTACGACTACTTCGGCGGCACCCGCACGGTCGACGTGCACGTGCGGCGCCTGCGGGCCAAGCTCGGGTCGGAATACGAGTCGATGATCGGCACTGTGCGCCAGGTCGGCTACAAGTTCGTGGTGCCGCCCTCCGGCCGCCAGTTGCCCGACCACCAGCCGGTGCCGATCCCTGTCTAGGCTTTCCGCATGACTGTTCGAGCGGCGGACCGGCTGTCTGCGTCCGAGACCGATCAGGTTCTGGCGCTGGCCGCCGCTGCCGAGCAGGCCGACCGGGTCTATCCGCTGTCGGAGGATGTCGTGCTGCGCGTGCGCGGCGGCGGTGGCCCGGCGACCCATCTGCTGGCCCACGACGCCGACGGCGTGCTCGCCGGCTACGCCTTCGTCGACGACGGCGCGGGTGAGCTGTTCGTCGGCCCGGCCGCCCGCCGCCGCGGTCACGGCACCGCGCTGCTCGCCGGGGCCGGCGCCGGCCCGCTGCGTTTCTGGGCGCACGGCGACGAACCCGGGGCGCGGGCGTTCGCCGTCAAGAACGGCTTCGAGCGCGTACGCGTCCTCTGGCAGATGCGCCGCCCCCTGGATCGGGCCTTGCCCGACGCTCCGCTGCCGCCCGGGGTGACCATCCGTCATTTCCGGCCCGGCTCCGACGAGCAGGCGTGGCTCGGGGTCAACTCGCGGGCGTTCGCCCACCACCCCGAGCAAGGGCGCTGGACCCTCGACGACCTGCGGCTGCGCGAGAAGGAGCCGTGGTTCGACCCGGCCGGCTTCCTGCTCGCGGTCGACATCGAGGACACGCTGCTCGGCTTCCACTGGACCAAGGTGCACCCGGCTGCGGGCGACGACCCGGCGCTGGGCGAGACCTACGTCCTCGGCGTCGACCCGGGCGGCCACCGCCGCGGGCTGGGCGCCGCCCTGACCGTCGAGGGCCTTCGCCATCTCGCGACCTCGGGCCTGACGACGGCCATGCTCTACGTCGACGAGGACAACACCGCCGCGGTCAACCTCTATCGCCGCTTCGGCTTCGACATCTACAAGGCCGACGTCATGTATCAGCGGGGCTGATTCCTCTACGGAACGACGGTGACCGGCCAGCGACCGTATTTGACCAGGCGGATCGCGAGCGAGCCGGCGATCCGGTGGCCCACGCTGGCCGACGAGCCGACCACCACCGCCTCGGCCCGGGTCTCTTTCGCCACCTCGGTGACCAGTGTGAACGGGTCGCCGCGCCGCACCACCAGCCGCGCGTCGACGCCCCAGATCGACGACTGGCGTTCCAGCTCAGTGCGCAGCTGGGTCTCCAGCTCGTCCTGGGTCTGGAGCACCGCGTGGGTGGCCAGCCCGCTGTGGTCGGCCAGCGTGAGCAGGGTGGTCGGTGACGTGCGGGCGTACACCGCGATCAGCTTGGTGTGCTGCCGCCGGGCCAGGCCGGCCGCGTAGGCCGCGGCGCGCAGCGAGGTCGGGGATCCGTCGACACCGACGACGATCGCGCCGGGACCATCGGTGCCGAGTTCGAACCCCATGCGAGCAACCTAAGCCCCGCGCAACGACGGGAGAACGTCGGCGGTCAATTCGTGCGGCGTGGTGCCAGGACTGACCAACACCACCGTCCGGGTCGTCGCGTGGGTGAGGGCGGAGGTGAAGCTGCCCTCGGCGAACTGCGACGCCGGGCCGCGCGGGGAGCGGCCGACCGCGACCGTACGCGCCTGGATCTCGTCGGCGTGCTGGGCCAGCACCCGGCCCGCCGCGGCGTGGTCGCCGACGCTGCGCAGGATCTGCCCGGTCGCCGCGATGCCGTGGGCGGCCAGGTGGTCGAGCAGGTCGGCGACGGCGGCGCGGGCGTCGTCCTCGTCTTCCGGGTCGACCGCCAGCTCCTCGATCACCACGGTCTCGCGGACCCGGACCACCTCGAGCGGCGCGCCCAGGTCGCGGGCGATCGCGGCGGCCGCCTCGACGACCTCACCCGCGTTCGCGGTGGCTCCGACCGCGACGACGACCGGGTGGGAGCCCGCCTCGGCGAGCGGCCCGACCGCTTCAAGCGGGGACGGCTCGGCCAGCCCGGCCTCGGCCGCGGTGACCAGCTTGTGGCCGCTCGCGAGCACGAAGATGGCGAGCACGAACGCGACGCCGCCCAGGTAGAAGGGAACGCTGAGGTTGGTGGCGTCGGCCAGCTTGCCGGCCACGAACGGGGCCAGGCCGCCGCCGATGAACCGCACGAAGCCGTACGCCGACGACGCGACCGACCGGTCGACCGGCGCGACCAGCATGACCGCCTGGGTGGTCAGCGTGTTGTTGATGCCGATGAAGGCGCCGCTCACGATCACCGCGACGATCACCACCGCCGGGGTGTCGACGCCGGCCGCGATCGCCGCCATGACGAGGCCGAGCGCGAACATGTTGACGTAGAGGACCTTGGCGGTGCCGAAGCGGGCCTGCAGGCGGGGTGCGAAGTAGACGCTGAACGCGGCGACCAGCAGCCCCCAGCCGGTGAAGACCAGGCCGAGTTTCTGGGCCGAGAGCTCCATCGGGTAGGGCGCGTAGCCGAGCATCGTGAAGAAGCCCCAGTTGTAGAGCAGCGCCATGATGCCCATGGTCAGCAGCCCGCGGTGGCGCAGTGCCTGGAGCGGGGCCGCGATCGAGGTCTTGTGCTGGGGTTTGGGCAGTGACGGCACGAAGAGCGCGGTGGCGATCAGCGCGATGGCCATCAGCACGGAGACCCCGTAGAACGGGCCGCGCCAGCTGATGCTGCCGAGTTCGCCGCCGAGCAGCGGGCCGACCGCGATGCCGAGGCCGAGCGCGGTCTCGTAGAGGATGATCGCGCCGGCGAAGCCGCCGCTGGCCGAGGCGACGATGACGGCCAGGCTGGTGGCGATGAACATCGCGTTGCCGAGGCCCCAGCCGGCCCGGAAGCCGACGATGCCGCCGACCGAGCCCGAGGTGCCGGCGAGCGCGGCGAAGACGACGATCAGGATCAGGCCGTAGACCAGGGTGCGTTTGGCGCCGATCCGGCTCGATATCCAGCCGACGACCAGCATGGCGACCGCGGTGACGACCAGGTAGCTGGTGAAGAGCAGCGAGACCTGGCTCGGCGTCGCGTGCAGGTTGTGCGCGAGCGCGGGCAGGATCGGGTCGACGAGCCCGATGCCCATGAACGAGATGACGCACGCGAAGGCCACGGCCCAGACGGCGCGTGGCTGCCGGAAGGGATTGGACGTTGGCTTGGACCCTGAACTCATAGCTGTATTATGCAGCTAACTCGCGATCGGCGACCAGTCTGTTACGTCACGAGACGGATAAGGCCGGGTCTCGGGACGGATACAGTCGGATCGATTTATCCGACATATCGGTCACTAGTCACTCGGTTCACGCAACGGACAACTCGCCCTCAGTCCAAAGCCATCTTCAGGGCCAAACGAGTTCACCCCGCGTTCATTTGGGCCCGGTTCGGCGGCTACCTCCGCCTCCTAACTTTCGGGTTGTGCCGGTGAGAGACCGGCGATGTACACCATCCGAAAGGAAAACTGTGAAGCTCCAGCGGTCCGGTTTCGTTGCCGGCATTGCTTTGACTGCGGCGCTGTCGCTCGCTGCCTGCGGCTCGGACAACAACGACTCGTCGAGCGCCGGCGGAGCCGCGAACGCTTCGGCGGCGGCCGGCAGCTGCACCACGGGCAGCCTCACCGCGCAGGGCTCGACGGCCCAGCAGAACGCCATGCAAGAGTGGATCAAGACCTACCAGGGTCAGTGCTCGGGCGCGAAGATCGACTACCAGGGCACCGGCTCCGGCGCGGGCGTGCAGGCGTTCACCGCGGGCACGGCCGACTTCGCCGGTTCCGACTCGGCGCTCAAGCCCGAGGAGCACACGGCGGCCGACCCGAAGTGCCCGGGCGGCATCGCCATGGACCTCCCGATGGTCGTCGGCCCGATCGCCGTCGTGTACAACGTGGACGGCCTGAAGGACCTGCAGCTCGACGGTCCGACGCTGGCCAAGATCTTCGCTAACAAGATCACCAAGTGGAACGACCCGGCGATCGCCGCGCAGAACAGCGGCGCGACGCTGCCGTCGACCCCGATCCAGACGGTCCACCGCTCGGACTCCTCCGGCACCACCGACAACTTCACCAAGTACCTGGGCGCGGTCGACAAGGCCGACTACACCTTCGACCACGACAAGACCTGGAAGGCCCCGGGCGGCGTCGGCGCCAAGGGTTCGGACGGCGTTGCGGCCAAGGTCAAGGGCACCCCGGGCACCCTCGCTTACGTCGAGCTGTCGTTCGCCCAGAACAGCAGCCTGTCGATGGCGAAGGTCAAGAACGGCGCGGGTGAGTACGCCGAGCTGACCGGCGACTCGGCCGGCAAGCTGATCGAGGGCGCGCAGATCACCGGCACCGCCCCCGACCTGACCATGACGATCGACTACAACACCAAGACCGCGGGCGCGTGGCCGATCGGTCTGGTCACCTACGAGATCGCCTGCAGCAAGGGCAGCGCCAAGGCCGCCGACATCAAGGCGTTCCTGACCTACACCTCGAGCACCGGGGGCCAGTCGCAGCTCAGCGACCTCGGCTACGCGCCGCTGCCCGAGTCGGTCCGGACCAAGGTGGCCGCGTCGGTCGCCGCCATCTCCTGATCCACGGCACCTGAATCCCTCCAAATTCGACAGACAGCGAGCGAGCAGATGGGTGACAACCCCTCCCGCTCGACGAACGCCACCGCCGGCGGATCGGGCGTGCCAGGACGGCACGTCAGGTCCGCCGGCAACGGCGTTTCGCCGAGAAGTTACGAAGAGCCACCTCTGGGCGGTGGCGGCGCGTTGCCGAAGAAGGCACGCTTCTCCATGGAGAGCGGGTTCAAGGGGCTCTCCCTGGCCGCCGGCTCGATGGTCCTGGTGATCATCGTTGCCATCGTGGTGTTCCTGATCTCGAAGGCCGCGCCGGCCATCAAGGCCGACAAGACGAACTTCCTGACCGACAAGCAGTGGTTCCCGAACGATGCGGCGCCGCACTTCGGCATCGCGTCGCTCGCCTTCGGCACGGTGCTCACCGCGGTGATCGCACTGATCGTCGCGGTGCCCATCGCTCTGGGTATCGCCCTGTTCCTGTCGCACTACGCTCCGAAGTCGCTGGCGACGCCGCTCGGCTTCGTCATCGATCTGCTCGCTGCCGTGCCCAGCGTCGTGTTCGGCCTCTGGGGCCGCGACGTGTTCCAGAACCCCGTGCGTGACTTCTCAGGCTGGCTCAACCACTACTTCCACTGGATCCCGCTGTTCGGCGGCGACGGGCCGTTCGGCCAGTCGATCATGCTGGGCTCGCTGGTTCTGGCGATCATGGTGCTGCCGATCGTCATCTCGCTCTCCCGCGAGGTCTTCCAGCAGACCCCGGGCATGAACGAGGAGGCCGCCCTGGCGCTGGGCGCCACCAAGTGGGAGATGATCCGCACCGCGGTCCTGCCGTACGGCAAGCCCGGCGTGATCGCCGCCGTGATGCTCGGCCTCGGCCGCGCACTCGGCGAGACGATCGCCCTGGCCCTGACCCTCGGCATCACGTTCAACATCTCGTTCAACCTGATCCAGTCGGGCGGCAACTCGATCGCCGCCAACATCGCCAACACCTTCGGCGAGGCCAATGACGTCGGCCGCGGCGCCCTGATCGCCTCCGGCCTGGTGCTGTTCGTCATCACGCTGGTGGTCAACATGGCGGCCCGCGCGATCATCTACCGCCGCCGCGAGTTCCGGGACAGTGCCGCATGAGCGTTCTCGAGAACCAGATGCCCGACGTCGTGATGACGGCGGACAACATCCGTACGAAGAAGCTGCCGGTCGTCGCCGACCTGGCCATCGCCGTCGTCGCCCTGGTGGTGGCCTTCGCCGTCGTCCTCGGCACCGGCATCGGCAACTGGGTCCTGGCCCTGGTGGTCGGCCTGGTGCTCTACCTGATCGGGCTCAACATCGTCTCCGGCCGGGTCGAGGGACGCCGGGCGGCTCGCAACCGGATGTGGCGTGCCGCGATCTACGTCGCCTGTCTGCTGGCGATCATCCCGCTCGCGTCGGTGGTGTGGACGCTGATCTCCAAGGGCTCGGCCCGGCTGGACGGCAACTTCTTCAACTCCTCGATGAACAACATCGGCGCCCGCGACCCGAACGGTGGCGCCTACCACGCCATCATCGGCACGCTGGAGCAGGTCATCATCGCGACCGTCATCGCGGTGCCGCTGGGCGTGCTCGGCGCGATCTACATCGTGGAGTACGGCCGGGGCAAGCTGACCGCGACGATCCGGTTCTTCGTCGACGTCATGACCGGCATCCCGTCGATCGTGGTCGGTCTGTTCATCCTGTCGTTCTGGGTGCTGATCGTCAGCCCGTGGTTCAACCACGGCACGCCGCGCTTCTCCGGCTTCGCCGCCGCGCTCGCGTTGACGGTGCTGATGCTGCCGACGATCGTCCGCTCGACCGAGGAGATGCTGCGGCTCGTGCCGGGGCCGCTGCGGGAGGGCTCGTACGCGCTGGGCGTACCGAAATGGAAGACGATCTCCAAGATCGTCCTTCCGACCGCGCTGCCCGGCATCGTCACCGGCGTCATGCTGGCGATCGCCCGCGCCGCCGGTGAGACCGCGCCGGTGCTGCTGGTGGCCGGTGGTGCCGACGCCATCAACTTCAACGCCTTCAGCGGCAACCAGTCCTCGCTCGCCCTGTACGTCTACCAGCAGGCCGGCAGCGCCTCCAAGTTCGCACCCGACCGGGCCTGGACCGCGGCCCTCACCCTCGTCGCGATCGTGCTGATCCTGACGATCGCCGCGAAGCTGCTCGCCCGCCGCAACCGACTGTCCCGATAAGAGGTATCCCTAATGGCCAAGCGCATTGAGGCGACAGGTGTCACCTCCTACTACGGCTCGTTCAAGGCGATCGACGGCGTCTCGATGACGGTCGAGCCCAAGACGATCACCGCGCTCATCGGTCCGTCCGGGTGCGGCAAGTCGACGTTCCTGCGGTCGATCAACCGCATGCACGAGGTGCTGCCCAACGCCCGCATCGAGGGCAAGCTCACCATCGACGACCAGAACATCTACGACGCCGACGTCGACGTGACCGCGGTCCGCCGGCTGATCGGCATGGTCTTCCAGCGGCCCAACCCGTTCCCGACGATGTCGATCTACGAGAACGTCGTGGCCGGCCTCAAGCTCAACGGCGTCAAGAAGAAGTCGGTGCTCGAGGAGGCGGCCGAGAAGTCGCTCCGCTCGGCCAACCTGTGGGACGAGGTCAAGGACCGGCTGAGCCGGCCCGGCGCCGGTCTCTCCGGCGGTCAGCAGCAGCGCCTCTGCATCGCCCGCACCATCGCGGTCGAGCCGCAGGTCGTCCTGATGGACGAGCCCTGCTCGGCCCTCGACCCGATCTCGACGCTGGCGATCGAGGACCTGATGTTCAAGCTGAAGGACCGCTTCACGATCATCATCGTCACGCACAACATGCAGCAGGCCGCCCGGGTCAGCGACAAGACCGGGTTCTTCTCGATCGACAAGACCGGCGACCCCGGTCGCCTGATCGAGTACGACGACACCCAGAAGATCTTCAGCAACCCGACCGAGAAGAAGACCGAGGACTACATCACCGGCCGCTTCGGCTAGGCCTTCTCGCTCGGGGCGCCCGGATCCGCGATGAGGACCCGGGCGCCGCCGTCCTCGGTGAAGATCACGCGAGGCATGACCGGGGTCGCCGCGTCGCGGCGACTCGCGGCCGCGATGACTTCCGCGACTTTCCCGTACGCGCCGAGCCCGCGCATCATGGCCCGCGTGGGCGGAAGCATCGTCAGCCCTTCGTGCTCGGCCGGCCCGATCCACTGGGCGTGATCGGCCTCGCCGGAGACGTCCCGCGCGGTCTGCGACTCGGGCAGCAGCGCCACGAAGAACCAGGTGTCGAACCGCTTGGGCTCGAACTCCGGCGTGATCCACCGCGCCCACGGCAGCAGCAGGTCGTCACGCAGCCGCAGGCCGCGGCGCTCCAGCAGCTCAGTCATCGTCAGTTCGCGCGCGGCCACGGCAGCCCGGTCGGCCTCCCAGTCGGCCTCGCTGACGTCCCCGACCACCGCGGCCGGTTCCTCGTCGTCATCGCTCAGCACCCGCTCGGCGTCGGTGACCTCGTCGTCGTCCTGCTCGGCCGCGGCCGAGGCGTCCGGGCCGCCCAGGGACACGACACCGCTGAGCGAGCCGTCACTGACCGTGCGGTCGGCCTCGTCGCGGGGGCCGGCCAGCAGCACACCGGCCTCCTCGAACAGTTCCCGGGCGGCCGCCCCGACCACGGCCCGCGCCTGCTCGTCGCCGAGGCCCAGCCGGGTGGCCCAGTCGTCGCGCAATGTCTCCGGACGGTCCGACGGGTCGACCCGGCCCCCCGGGAAGGCGTAGACCCCGCCGAACACCATCGTCGTCGCGCGCTTCAACACGTACACCTGGAAGGTCTCGGCTGTCTGCCCGCAACCCGAACTTCGACGAGAGGGCGGCCGCAAGAGGACGACGGTGGCGGCGGCGCGGGTCGGGGCCGGAGGGCCCTGGAACGCGCGGGCGCGCTCGACCATGGCGGACGGGAGCGGCATGGCATCGGTCACTCGTCGATCCTGCCACCGGCGGTGCCGGGGACGATACCGTAACGATCATGACTCAACCGAAGGTTCGCTGGGGCGTGCTCGCCACCGGCGGCATCGCCGCCCAGTTCGCCGCCGACCTCGCACTCGTCGAGGGCGCCGAACTAGCGGCCGTCGGATCCCGCTCGGCCGAGTCGGCGGGTGCGTTCGCCGAGCGGTTCGGTTTCGCCCGCGCCCACGGCTCCTACGAGGCCCTGGCCGCTGACGACGAGGTCGACGTGGTCTACGTGGCCACCCCGCACGCGATGCACTTCGACGCCGCCCGGGCCTGCATCGAGGGCGGCAAGGGAGTCCTGGTCGAGAAGCCGATCACGCTCGACCTGGCCGAGGCGGCCCGGCTGGTGGCGGCCGCCCGCGAACGCGAAGTCTTCCTGATGGAAGCCATGTGGATGCGCATGAACCCGGCCATCCGCAAGATCACCGAGCTGGTCGACGAGGGCGCGATCGGCTGGATCAGCTCGATCCACGCCGACTTCGGCCTGCACGGCCCGTTCCCGGCCGAGCACCGGCTCCGCGACCCCAAGCTGGGCGGCGGCGCCCTGCTCGACCTCGGCGTCTACCCGATCAACCTGGTCCACCTGATCCTCGGCGCGCCGGCCGAGGTGCGCTCCTGGGCCCACCTCACCCCGGAGGGCGTCGACGAGAACACGGGCGTGCTGATGGGCTTCCAGAACGGCGCGGTCGCGGCCCTGACCTGCAGCATCAACGGCGAGAGCCGCAACGCCGCCTCGATCACCGGCACCGAGGGCCGCATCGACCTGCCGCAGGGCTTCTTCGTCCCCCGCGAGTTCACCCTGACCCGGCCCGGCCTGGCCCCCGAGACCTTCCAGTTCCCCTTCGAGGGCAGCGGCTACCAGTTCGAGGCGGCCGAGGTGCAGCGCTGCGTCCTGGCCGGCGAGCCCGAGAGCCCCCTGATGCCGCACGCGACCAGCCTCGAGGTGATGAACCTCCTCGACACCATCCGCTCCGAGATCGGCGTCGCCTACTAAGAGTCATCCTGCTAATGTCCTGCCAATCTTCCTGCGCATCGCGCGATTAGCAGGATGGGACGGCATGAACGCTGACGAGCTGGGCCGAGATCGTCGAAAACCTTCGCGTGCTCGGCAGCCACGTCGCCGATGTCGAGGTCAAGAAGGCTCGGGGCGGATCCCGACGAACCCGCGACACCTGGCGGCCTTTTCGAACACGCTCGGCGGGGTTGTCATTCTCGGTCTCGACGAGGCCGACCGGTTCGCGGCGACAGGTCTGACCGATCCCTCGAGGATGGCGTCGGACCTTGCCGGCATGTGCTCCGACGAGATGGAGCCAGCGTTGCGGCCGTACATCCAGAGCCGCAGGAGCATTTTCCGCAGCTGATGCTCACCTTCGTTCACTACCCGAGCGAGCGCGGATCCGATGAGGACTCCGGCGTCAGATTTCTTGACAGCGTCGCCATCGAGGGCCCGATTCCTGTCATGGTGCGTGACGCACTCGCCGCTATCCGCCGCAGCATGTCGCGGCGGTCAATCGTGACCGGGGCCGGGCGGCAGGACATCTGGGAATACCCCGCCGGACCGGCTGGTCATCCGTAATCCGGGCGGTTTGTTCGGACCGGTGACCCTGGAGAACCTCGGCGAGGAGGGCGCCACCTCATCCCGCAACGCCGTTCTCCTGAAAATTCTGGAGGACGTGCCTATCCCCGGTGAGGACCGGACGGTCTGCGAGAACCGTGGCTCGGGTATTCGAGCCATGGTCAACTCTTTGAGGCGATTCAGTGCATGGCATTGGCCGTGCTGCATGCGGGGACCGTTCTCGACAACCCCACCTATCGGAAGCTGACCGGACTCGACTCTCGGATAGCCACCTCCGAACTCCAGGATCTGGTGGCGCGTGAACTGGTCGAGCTGCTGCGCAAAGAAGGTCTCGTCGAAGCGACGGAGAAGGCGACGAGCAGCAGGAACACCAAGTATCGGCGTGTTGCACAAGGTCAACTCTTCAGCTGAAGAGTGGGCGGATGGCCAGGAAGATCAGGGCGGCTATGCCGCCCGCGCCGGGGAAGGTCAGCAGCCAGGCGCCGATGATGTTGCCGGCGACGCCCCAGCGGACGGCCGACAGCTTCTTGGTGGCTCCGACGCCCATGATGGCCGAGGTGATGGTGTGGGTGGTGCTGATCGGTGCGCCCAGGCCGATGCCGAAGATGAAGAGCAGCGTGCTGGCCACCGCCTCGGCGGCGAAGCCCTCGGGTGGGCCCAGGTCGATGATTTTGCGGCCCAGGGTGCGGATGATGCGCCAGCCGCCGGCGTACGTGCCGAGGGCCAGGACGGTCGCCGAGGTCCAGTAGGTCCACTGCGGGATGTGGGTCACCGAGTCCTGGAAGCCGCCGACGTACAGCGCGAGCACGATGACGCCGATCGTCTTGGCCGCGTCCTGCAGGCCGTGCCCGATCGACATCGCGGCCGCCGAGACGGTCTGGGCCCAGCGGAAGCCGCGGTTGAGTCGGCCCGGCCGGCCGCGGCGGAAGGCCCACATCAGCGCCAGCATGGCGAGGAAGCCGAAGACGAGGCCGGCCAGCGGGGACAGCAGCATCGGCAGGATGACCTTGTTGAGGATGCCGTGCCATTTCACCTGGTCGCCGGCGACCAGGGCGGCGCCGACCAGGCCGCCGATCAGCGCGTGGGATGACGACGACGGCAGCCCGAAGTACCAGGTGATCAGGTTCCAGCAGACCGCGCCGAGCACGCCGGCGAGGACCACGCCGAGCGCGTCCAGCTGGTGGGGCAGGGTCACCAGGCCGGAGCCGACCGTGGTGGCGACCCGGGCCCCGAAGTGGGTGCCGATGAAGTTGCCGATCGCCGCCATCAGCAGCGCCACCCGCGGGGTGAGGGCGCGGGTGCTGACGCTGGTCGCGATCGCGTTCGCGGCGTCGTGGAAGCCGTTGGTGTAGTCGAACACCATCGCGACCACGATCACCGCGAGGACGGCGATCAACTCGGCGGACAAGGTCTACGACTCCTTGACCGCTATGGTTTCGACCGTGTTGGCGACGTGCTCGAACGCGTCGCAGGCCGCCTCCAGTTCGTCGGCGACCTCCTTCATCTTCAGCACGGTCAGCGCGTCGTATTCGCCCGAGAAGAGGCGGACGAGCAGCATGCGATAGGACCGGTCGCCGTCGTTCTCGAGGCGGTTGATCTCGATCCAGTATTCCTCGAGGCCCTTCATCGAGCGCAGTCGCGGCATCGCGTCCGCGGTCACCTTGCTCTGCTGGTCGAGCACGTCGATCAGCTCGTGCATCTCGCGGGGCAGCGACGGCAGCTCGGTCAGGCCGTACAGATAGAGCAGGTTGCCGACCGCCTCGAGGTGGTCCATCACGTCGTCGAGCTGGGAGCCGAGCGAATAGATGTCGGCCCGGTCGAACGGGGTGATGAAGGTCGAGTTGATCTTCTTGTAGAGATCGTGGGTGATCTGGTCGCTGTCGTGCTCCACATCGGTCAGCCGGTCGCTGACCGACTGCACGTCGACCCCGGGCAGGGCCAGCTCATTGAGCAGGGCGGTGCCTTTCACGAGGTTGTGCGCGGCCCGGCTGAAGAGTTCGTAGAAAGCGCCCTCGACGGGGCGGAAGGAGAACTTCACAGCGGGAACCTCGTTCGGGGGCGCGGGATGGATCTCCAGGAACTCTAGCGGTCCGCCTCCGTTTACCCCTCGTTCGCCCGCTAAACGGGCTCTCGGCGACGATTCGGCTTCGGTGCGGTCGGCCGGGGCGAGGTACGGCGTACCGCCCGCGTCGGCAACGGCGCCTGCGGTACCTGGTCGGCCACCGGGTGGCGCCGCAGGTGGCGTACGAGACCGGGCAGTTCGGTGTCGGCGATCACGTCGACGCCGGCCGCGCCGAGCTCGGTCCAGACCGCGCGCCGGGCCCGGTGGGAGCCGCCGGGCAGGCCGGAGAGGCGTACGGTCCGCCCGTCCTCGTGGGCGGCGCGCACCATGGCGTGCAGTTGGTGGCGCTCCTCGGCCGGGATCGGCTCCCGCCCGTCCCAGCCGAACCGGCGGGTCCACGGCTCGCTGATCATCGGTACGAGCGAGGGCGGCGCGGCGTGTGAGCCCAGGTCGTCGAAGGTGCCGTCGGCGAAGGCGTACCGCAGCGGCTGGGCCGCGAGCAGCTCGCGCACGTCGACGATGCCGGAGATCGTGACTGTCACCGCGCCCGGCACCAGTTCGCCGCCGTCGCACCGGCTGAGCAGGCTGGCGTGGTCGCGCAGCTGCTGGTCGAGCATGCGGTAGGCCCGCAGCAGTGTCTCGGCGTCCCGGTTGGCCCCGGCGAACTCGACCACCAGCCGGAACGGGACCCGCTGGTCGCGGCGCAGCCGGCCGCCCCGGATCTTGGCCCGGGTGAAGAGCGGGGAGAGGACGAGGCGGCGCAGCGTACGGCCGGGCTCGGGTGCGCCGGGCCCGAGGAACAGCTCGCCGTGCGGCCCCGGCATCACCGGTACGGTCATGCCGCCCAGCCCGAGCCGCAGCACCCGGGGGAGCGGGTCGGCCTGGTCGCGTCCGGCCAGGGCGTGCCCGGACGGCTGGAACGGGCGGGGCCGGCGCAGCAGGGCGACGCCGGCGTAGGCCGCTCCGGCCAGGCCCGCGAGTCCGCCCGCGTAGGTCGCCGAGTCGTTCATACCCCACCACCCGATTAGTACGTAATGCCCGGTTCCTACTGTGGCATACACGCTACTTCCGATCGGGAATCTCGCGCAGAATTCCTCCATGCCGTCAACCGTCGAGGAGCCCGCCGCGCAATTCGAGGCCGAGCGTCCCCACCTGCTGGCCGTCGCCTACCGGATGCTGGGCAGCCGGGCCGAGGCCGAGGACGCCGTGCAGGAGGCCTGGCTGCGCTACGCCAAGGTGCGCACCGGCGGCGAGATCCACGACCTGCGTGGCTGGCTCACCACGGTCACCGGGCGGATCTGCCTCGACGTGCTCAAGTCGGCCCGAGTCCGGCGCGAGGCCTATCCCGGCCAGTGGCTGCCGTCGATCCTCGTCGACCCGGACGAAGACCCGGCCCGCCGCGTCGAGATGAGCGACCAGGTGGGGCTGGCGCTGCTGGTCGTCCTGGAACGGCTCACCCCCGAGCAGCGGGTCGCCGTGGTGCTGCACGACGCGTTCGGCATGCCGTTCGCCGACGTGGCGACCGTGCTCAACACGACCGAGAACGCGGCCCGGCAACACGCGTCACGCGGCCGCCGGGCGATCGCCGAGGGCGGCGTACGTCATAACGCGGACCTCGCCGAACAGCGCCGGGTCCTGACCGCCTTCCTGGCCGCCGCGGGAAGCGGCGACGTTCAGGCCCTGGCCGCCGTGCTCGCGCCCGATGTGGTCACCATCGGTGACGGCGGCGGTCACGTCCCGACCGCGCCCCGGATCGTCGAGGGCGCCGAACGGGTGGCCCGCTTCTGGATCGGCATCTTCTCGGCCCGGCAGATCGACGTGCGCTCGCTGGACATGCGGCCGGTGCTGGTCAACGGCGAGGTCGGACTGCTCGTGCGCGGCACGTGGCCGGACGGCCGGCCGGTGCTCGCGGTCGTCGTCGCGGCGGTCGCCGACGGGGTGATCACCGGGATCTTCAATCAGATGAACCCGGACAAGATCCTACTGAGTGACCGCCTGTAGGAACTTGTGGTAGTGCGAGGCGAACGGCTCGCTGCCGTCGCCCAGCGCCACCATCAGCTTGCCGGCCGCCGCACGGGCCTCCACGACCAGGTCGTCGGGGTAGCCGAACTGCTCCCGGTGCTCGTCGAACTCGTCCTCGTCGCGCAACTCGACCACCCCGGTCTCGCGCCGGCGCACCACGTCGAGGTCGAGGTCGATGATGTGCACCGTGTCGCCCTCCCACCGGGCCGGCGTGGTGATGTCGCAGTAGACCTCGCTGGTGCGCGGCGGCGGGTTGAACATGCCCGTCCACCAGGCGTGATGCGGGATGAGCAGGACGAACGGGATCTGCTCGACCGACGGGCGGCCATGGTAGACCGACGGGGTTCCGCGGGTGACGCCGAGCCACACGCCCAGCTCGTCGGTGTCGAAACGACGGGCGGGGTAGTCCCGGTGCGCCGAACCGTCGTACTTGGTGTAGACGACCCGGACCGTCTCGTTCGGCATGCCCAGAACCCTAACGGTGGTCGGCTTCTGTCGGTGGTGGCGGGTACCTTCTCTGCGTGCCCGCAGCCAAGCCGAAGAACGCGACCGCCGAGCAGCTTCTCACCGCCGCGGTCGGCGCGGTGCCTGGTGGCGCCGCCCGGCCCGGACAGCAGGCGATGGTCGCCGCGATCGACCGGGCGATACGTGAAAAGGAACACCTTCTCGTCCAGGCCGGCACGGGCACCGGCAAGAGTCTGGCCTACCTGACCCCGTCGCTGCTGGTCGACGGCCCGGTCGTGGTGTCGACCGCCACACTCGCCCTGCAAAACCAGTTGGTCGAGCACGACCTGCCCCGGCTGTCCGCGGCCGTCGAGCCGGTGCTCGGCCGCCAGCCGACCTTCGCCGTGCTCAAGGGCCGCCACCACTACCTGTGCATGGCCAAGATGGAGCACGCCGACGAGGAGGCGCCGACCGACACGCTCTTCGACGACGCGCCGCCGCGGGCCACCCAGTGGCTCGGCGAGGCGGGCCGGCTCGGCAAGCAGATCCAGCGGCTGCAGGCCTGGGCGGAGAAGACCGAGACCGGCGACCGCGACGAGCTCGACCCGGGCGTCGACGACACGGCCTGGCGGCAGGTCTCGATGCCGGCCCGCGACTGCGTCGGGGCGGTCAAATGCCCGTACGGTGCGGAGTGTTTCGCCGAGGCGTCGCGGGCCCGCGCCCGCGAGGCCGACATCGTGGTCACCAACCACAGCCTGCTCGCCGTCGACATGCTCGCCGACCGTCACATCGTCCCGCCCCACAAGCTGCTGATCATCGACGAGGCGCACGAGCTGGCCGACCGGGTCTCCTCGGCGTCCCAGGCCGAGCTCACCCCCGACGCGATCGAGCGCTGCGCCCGCCGCTCCAAGACCCTGCTGCCGCCCGCGGCGGCCGAGTCGCTGGCCGAGGCGGCCGACGCGCTCACGGTCGGCCTGGCCGACATCCCGGCCGGCCGGCTGACCACCGGCCTGCCGGAGCCGCTTCGGCAGGCGGTCACGCTTCTGGAGGCGGCAACCCGGGCCGGCCTCACGGCGATCGGCGACGTCAAGGCCGATGACCCCGATCCCGTACGCAAGCAGCAGGCCAAAGCCGCCCTCGGTGAGCTCAGCGACACCGCCCAGCGGCTGCTCGAGGAGTCCGCCTTCGACGTCGCCTGGGTCGAGAAGTCCGACATGGGCAGTGGCCGCCGGGCGCTCGTGGTCGCCCCGCTCTCGGTCGCCGGCACCCTGGCTCAGGGCCTCTACACCGACCGTACGGTCGTGGCGACCTCGGCCACGCTGACCCTGGGCGGCCGGTTCGACACGGTCGCCCGCTCGCTCGGACTGCCGGCGGCCGCTCCGGGGGTGCCGTCGCCGCGCAGCGAGGTCGCCGAGGCGGCCGCTCCCGGTTCCCTCACCGCCGACGCGCCCGCGGTCTCCGGTGACGGCTGGACGTCGCTCGACGTCGGCTCCCCGTTCGACTACCCCAAGCAGGGCATCCTCTACGTCGCCGCCCACCTGCCCCGGCCGCAGATGTCCGGCCTGCCCGACGCGGCCGGCGACGAGCTGCTCAAGCTGGTCGAGGCGCTCGGCGGCCGCACGCTCGGCCTCTTCTCGTCGCGGAAGGCCGCCACTCAGGCGGCCGAGCTGCTGCGGGCCCGGACCGACCTGCCGATCCTGCTCCAGGGCGAGGAGTCGTTGCCGCTGCTGGTCCGCAAGTTCCGCGACGACAAGGCGAGCTGCCTGTTCGGCGTGATGTCCCTCTGGCAGGGCGTCGACGTGCCGGGCGACGCGTGCCAGCTGGTCGTGATCGACCGGCTGCCGTTCCCCCGCCCCGACGAGCCCCTGGCCGCGGCCCGCTCGGCGGCGGTCGACTCGGCCGGCGGCTCCGGCTTCGCCTCGGTCAGCGTGCCGATCGCGGCCGTACGCCTCGCCCAGGGGGTGGGCCGCCTGATCCGCTCGACCGGCGACAAGGGCGTGGTCGCGGTCCTCGACTCCCGCCTCGAGACGGCCCGCGGCTATGGCGCCTTCCTGCGCAAGTCACTCCCGCCGTTCTGGTACACGACCCGTCCCGACGTGGCGATCGGCGCCCTCCAGCGCCTCGCCAAGAGCTGAGGCCCCGTTGCTCGAGATCGCCTGCATCTTCCTGGTCGACCGGGCCGGCGCCCTGCTCCTGCAACTGCGCGACGACAAAGCCCCCTACTACCCCAACGTGTGGGGCCTGCCCGGTGGCGCGGTCGAGCCGGGCGAGACCCCGGGTGAGGCGGCCGTCCGCGAACTGTGGGAGGAGACGTCGCTGCGCCCGTCGGGCCCGCTGACGCTCTTCACCCGCCAGGAGCTGCCGGTCCAGAGCCGGGTCAAAAACTACTTCTACGGCCCGACGACGGCGGCCCAGTCCGATGTGGTGCTGGGCGAGGGCGCCGCGATGCTCTTCATCCCGGCCGACGAGGTGCTGGCCCGCCCGTTCACGCCGGGCTCGGCCGAGGTCATCGACCAGTTCCTGGTCTCACCGGCCTACGCCGCCCTCCGCCGCTGAGGGTCACGCCACGTTGAGCTGGATATCCCTGATCCGGGCCGCAACGTTCGGCGGTGGTCGGCGGGCGTGTCACCATGGCTGCCGTGACGCAGCCACCGACGCAGCCGGACAAGCGATCTCGGCGCCGGGTGTTGCTATGGGTGGTCGTGGCCTGGGGTGTCGTCGTGGGCGGCCTCGCGGCGTGGGGCGTGTGGCATGAGCCGGCGACCGTGCCCGAGCAGCGGAGCGCCGAGCAGGCGCTGCCGGCATTCCGGGCGGCGGTCGGCAGCCTCTTCGCGGCCGCCGGGGGGCCGGGGCGGGCGGTCGTGCTCGGCGGGCTCCAGGTGCAGTCGGGGTGCCGGGTCACGCCGGTGCGGCACGGGGTCGCTCTCACCCGGGATGTGACCGTCTATGTGCGGGCGGGGGAGCAGCGGGCCGACATCGAGGCGATCGCGGCGGGGCTGCCGGGGGGCTACAAGGCGCAGGTGACGGCGAGCCGGGGTGGCACGCAGTTCACGCTGCACGCCGATGCCGGGAGTTTCATCGCCGTCGACCTTCAGGCCGATGTCGGGGATTCGGCGCTGACCGTCGAGGTGTCGAGCGGTTGCCGGCCGGTCGGTGACGCCGGGGTCGATCGCGCCGACCCGAGTGTGGGTCCGGCGCCGGCCGCGCTCCAGGCGGTGCTGACGCTGTTCGGGGTGCCCGGCCCGACGAGTGCCGCCGACACCCCGGGCAAGGTTACGACCCAGGGGGTGGGCTGTCCGCGGGGCGGGACGGCCGGGACCTGGTCGGTCGGCGCGGTCAAGGCGCCGGGGGACTGGCGTAAGCGGCTCGGGGCGGTGGCGTCGGGGTCGGCCGTGGTGCGGTCCGATCCGACGCGCTGGGCCTATCGGACCGGTGGCGACTCGGTCGTGGTCGTCAGCGACGGGACCGGGCTGCGGGTCAGCGTCTCCAGCTCCTGCTGACCGGTTGCCCTAATTCACCACGGCGCGCGGGCGAACAGCCCTTCGCATTTACAGAGATGAATTAGAGCATTAACATTCTGTAACGCAAAGGCTCGCACATAATCGCTCATAAGCGCACGCGGGAGGCCTGCCGTGGAACGTCGTACCCTGCTGGTCGGAGCGGCGGCCGTCGCGGCCTCGCCGCTGGTCGGAGGCGTCGCCGCCGAGGCGGCGGCGCCGGGCTACGTGGTCAACCGGGCGCCGCTGCACCCGGACGCCTTCCTGCGGCTCCCGCCCGGCTCGACCCGGGCCGGCGGCTGGCTCGCGACCCAACTCGGCTATCAACTGGACGGCCTCAACGGCCGGATGACCGAGGTCTCCCACTTCCTGCAGTACGACAACACCGGCTGGATCCACCCCAACCTCGTCGGGTGGGAGGAACTGCCGTACTGGCTCAAGGGATTCAGCAGCCTCGGCTTCGTGACCGGCGACTCCCGGGTGCAGACCGAGACCACCAAATGGGTCAACGGCGTGCTCGCCACCCAGGCCTCCGACGGCTGGTTCGGGCCGACCGGGCTGCGCACCAGCCTCAACGGCGGCCCCGACTTCTGGCCCCACATGCCGATGCTCCACGCCCTGCGGTCCTACGCCGAATACACCGGCGACGCCCGCATCGTGCCGGCCTTCTCGCGCTTCTTCCAGTTCGTCAACAACCAAGGCGCAAGCGCCTTCAATCAAAGCTGGGGAAGCCTGCGCTGGGCGGACACGCTCGAGGTGGTCTTCTGGACCTTCAACCGTACGGGCGAGAGCTTCCTGCTCGACCTGGCCCGAAAGATTCACGCGAACTCGGCGAACTATGTCAACAACCTGCCGTCACTGCACAACGTCAACCTCGCGCAGGGGTTCCGGGAGCCGGCCGTCTACTCGATCCTGAGCGGCGATGCGGCGCACCGGCAGGCGAGCTACAACGACTACAACTCGATCATGGGGGCGTACGGGCAGTTCCCGGGCGGCGGGTTCGCCGGGGACGAGAACGCGCGGCCCGGGTTCGGCGACCCCCGGCAGGGCTTCGAGACGTGCGGGATCGTCGAGTTCATGGCCAGCCACGAGATCCTCACCCGGATCACCGGCGACCCGATCTGGTCGGACCGGGTCGAGCAGCTGGCGTTCAACTCGCTGCCGGCCGCGCTCGACCCTCACCAACGCGGCATTCACTACGTCACGAGTGCCAACAGCATCGCGCTGCTCGACCGGCCGGGCAGCCAGGCCCAGTTCCAGAACGGGTTCGCGATGCAGGCGTACATGCTGGGCATCGACAACTACCGGTGCTGCCCGCACAACTACGGGATGGGCTGGCCGTACTACGTCGAGGAGATGTGGGTGGCCACACCGGACGGTGGGCTGGCGGCGACCCTGCACGGGCCGTCGACGGTCACCGCCCGCGTCGGCGACGGGACCAGCGTGACGATCAAGGCGGATACGAGCTATCCGTTCTCGGACACCATCACCTACACGGTCACGACCCCTCGCTCGTTGTCGTTCCCCCTCTACTTCCGGATTCCCGGGTGGTGCGCGAATCCGACCATGGCCGTGAACGGGGCCGCTGTTTCTGTGGGCGGCGGGCCCGCGTACGGAAAAATCGCACGGACCTGGACCACCGGTGACCGCGTCGTTCTCCGCCTGCCGATGCAGGCGAAAGCCCGGAAATGGGCGGCCGGCCACAACGCGGTCTCGGTCGATTTCGGCGCCCTGACCTTCTCCCTGGCGATCACCGAGAACTGGGCGCAGACCGGCGGCACCGCGACCTGGCCGACCCGCGAGGTGCGTCCCGGATCGGCCTGGAATTACGGGCTCGACGGGGCTTCGTCCTTCGCCGTCACAACCGGCCTCGGCAATGTCAACGACCCGTTCACGCCGGCCACCGCGCCCATTCGCATCACGACGCCGGCGCGGAAGATTCCGAACTGGAAGGCCGATGTCGACCAGATCGTGACGACACTGCAGAACAGTCCGGCCCCCTCCACGTCGCCGGCCGAAACCGTCACGCTGATTCCGATGGGCGCGGCCCGGCTGCGCATCACGGCGTTCCCGGCGATCGGCGCCGGAACGCCGTGGCAGGACACCAGCCTGGCCTACAAAATCCAGAACCAGAACAGCGGCAAAGTGCTCGGCGTCGACGTGATGTCGCTGGCCAACAGCGCCCGGGTCGTGCAGTTCGCGGACAGCGGGACGGCCGACCACCTGTGGCGGCTCCTCGACAACGGCGACGGCTGGTTGAAAATTCAGAACGTCAACTCGGGCAAGCTGCTCGGCGTCGACCAGATGTCGACCGCGGATTCGGCCCAGGTGGTGCAGTTCGAGGACAACGGAACGGCCGACCACCTGTGGCAACTGGTCGACAACGGCGACGGGTGGGTCCGGATCCGCAACAAGAACTCGGGCAAGCTGCTCGGCGTCGACCGGATGTCGACCGCCGACTCGGCCAACGTGGTGCAGTTCAGCGACAACGGGACGGCTGATCACAACTGGCGCGTGATTGCCGACAGTTGATAGCGGTGCCAATGGTTTGTGCCGTCTTCCGCAAAAGCCGAGTAGGCGAAAACCGCCCGCCATAGCGTGAAACCGCGAGCGGCTCGCCGATGGGTCGCGTTTGATTTCGACTCGACGGTGGGGACGCGGCGCGGATGTACCGGGGGATGCACAGAAACCTGATGCGGCCGGAGGTGTCGCTGTCGGCGATCGTCGTCGGCCTCGTGATGATCGTGCTCGGGGTGGTCGCCTATTCGGTCCAGAGCACGCGATACGCGAACGCGGTCGACGTGGTCTGTCCGTCGTCGGCGGCTCCGTCGACCGAGCCGACGACAACTCCGACCGCTGGTTCGACGTCGACCAGCCCGGCGACACAGCCGACAACCGCGCCGACGACGCCCGCTGCGACCCCGAGTGCTTGCTCCACGAGCTCGGCCGCGACCACGCCGGTCACGACGGCGCCTACTACGGCACCGGTCACCACTGCGACGACCACCGCGCCGATCACGACAACGCCGACGACGGCTCCGACCAGCGCACCCGCAACGACGGCTCCGGCAACGACGGCTCCGGCAACGACGGCTCCGGCAACGACCGCCACGTCGGTGCCCACGACGCCGGTCACCTCGGCGTCCACGACGACAACGGCCACTTCAGCTCCGACGACGACGGCCACATCGGCGCCCACGACGCCGGCCACCTCAGCGCCCACGACAACGACGGCCACGACGTCGCCGGCCACCAGCCTGCCGTCGGCCTCGCCCAGCAGCTCCGGTGGAGTTCCCAACGCTCCGACCAGGGTCACCGCGACCGGCGGCTACTCGTCGATCAAGGTGTCGTGGTCGGCGCCCGCGTCGAACGGGGTGGCGATCACCGGCTACCGGGCCGGCGCCTCGCCCGGGCCGGCCAGCTGCACCGCCGGGCCCGGCGCCACCGACTGCGTGATCGGGGCGGAGGCCGGGACGGCGTACACCGTAAGCGTTGTCGCCCTCTCAGCCGGCGGCCCGTCGCCGGCCTCGAGTCCGTCCGGCAGTGTGGTGCCGTCGGCACCGGTTGTCAGCTCGACCCCGCCCGTGACCAGCCTGCCGCTGGACACCGGGAACGGCCCGATCTCGTCGGCCTCGCCCGGCGAGGCCCTGGTCGTGAAGGGCGGCGGCTACGCGCCCTACTCCTCGGTGACCATCGCCATCTATTCGTCGCCCCAGGTGCTGGCGACCGTGCGGGCCGACCGGCTGGGCGCGTTCGAGCAGTCGGTGACCGTGCCCGCGGGCCTGCCGGCCGGCATTCACTCGTTCGTGGCCGCCGGCGTCGACGGGGACGGCAACGTGCGGGCGCTGCGGCTGGACCTGACCGTGGCGGCGTCCGGTGGCAGCAGCTCGCTGCCGATCACCGGACCGGCCGTGCTCTGGCTGATCGTCGGCGGCTTCGCGCTGACGCTGGCCGGTGTCGGGATGCGGCTGGTCAAGCGTCAGTAGACGACCGCCTGGGCACTGTCGCCCATGATCTCCTCGACGAAGACGGCGGCGCCCGCGATGCGGATGCCCTCGAGCACGTCGTCGGGTCCGATGCCGCGCCGGACCGCACACTGCGTGCAGGCGGTGACCCGGCCGTTCTCGAGCAGCAGTTCGAGCAGGTCGGGCAGGGGCGCGGCGTGCGGCAGCTCGAACTCGGCCGCCCGCCCGGGCAGCGCGAACCAGGTCGACTCCCCGGTCAGCCAGAACGAGACGTCCACCCCGGACGCGGCGGCCGTGCTCGCCACCGTGAACGCCTGCGAACAGCGCTCCGGAGCGTCCGCGCCGGCGGTTGCCTTGACGACCAGCAAGCGTGCCATGGGGGCCAGCATAGGATGGGCCGGTCATGGTTACGGAGATCGGGTTCGTGAGCCTGCTGGTCGCCGGTTTGGGCGGCATGGCGGGCGGTTTGGGCTATCTGGCGGTGCGCATTTCTAGGGGGCGTTGGTGACCGACGAAAATCCGCTGGGCCCGCCGCCCTGGCTCAACGCGCCGCCGGTCGAGCGTTTCCCCTACGAAGACACGCACGACCTGCGCAGCGGCCCCGACCTGCATCCGGCCCTGCTCGGGCTGCTGCCGTTCGTCGGGCTGTGGCGTGGTCGCGGGCAGGGCGGGTTCCCGGCCGACGAGGACTACGACTTCGCCCAGGAGATCCGGATCAGTCACGACGGCCGGCCGTTCCTGCGGTTCGAGGCGCGGTCCTGGCTGCTCGACGCCGACTCCAAGCCGCTCGGCAACTGGCAGGCCGAGCAGGGCTACTGGCGTCCGGTGCTGACCGACGACGGCCGGGCGACCGACGAGATGGAAGCCACGATGATCAGCCCCGAGGGCGTGGCCGAGATCTACGTCGGCAAGACCATCGGCTCGACCCGGCTCGAGATCGAGGCCGACGCCATCGCCTACACGCCGGGTGGCCTGCACGTGACCGGCGGGCACCGGCTCTTCGGCATCGTCGAGGGGGCCCTGCTCTATGCGCACGAGCAGGCGGTCGACGACAGCGGCCTGCGCCCCCACATGTCGGCCCGGCTGCTCCGCATCGGCGGCTAAGGGAAGCCGAGCATCGCCTGGAGGCGCCCGGTCCACGGCGAGCGGGCGCGCGCCGCGCCGTCGAGTGACACCGCCTCGGCCAGGCCGCGCAGAGACGAGGCGAGCCAGATCGCGTCGGCTGAGGCCAGCTCCGGCAGCGTCACCATCCGCTCGGCGGCCCGAAGACCGGCCGACCCGGCCAGCGAGAGCAGGTGGGCGGCGGTGATGCCGGGCAGGATCGGCGCCTGCGAGGGCGGCACCGTGCCCAACGTGTCACCGGCCAGCCAGACGATCGAGGCGGTCGGGGCTTCCAGGACGTACCCCTCGCTCGAGAGCCAGACCACGTCGTCGGCGTCATGTCGCCCCGCCCAGCGCCGCGCCGCGAAATTGCTCGCGTAGGAGAGTGACTTGGCCGCCGCGAGTGACCACGGCGGTCGCCGGTCGACGGCGACGCCGAGATCGGCGCTCAGCAGCCGGATTCCCTCGCGTCGCTCGCGCCGCACGGCCGGGTCGATGGAAGAGACCGTGATGTGCAGTGACTCCCGGGTCGCCATGATCCGCAGGGCGCCCTCGGGGTCGGCGGCCGGCGATCCGATCTGTTCGGTGAGAGACGGCGGCAGCGCCAGGTCGAGCAGGGCGGCGGAGCGGGCCAGCCGGTCGAGATGCGCGCCGAGCAGCCAGGGCCCGGACGGCCGCAGGTGCACCGTTTCGAACACGCCGTCCCCGAACAGCTCGGCGGCCGATACGAGCAAGCGGTCGGACACCGCCGGAGCGTAACCTTTCAGTGTGTCCGCCACTTCACTTGCCGCCATGCTCCGGGAGCGCGGCCTGCGGCTCACCCCGCAGCGCCAGCTGATTCTCGAAGCGGTGCACGGGCTGGGTCACGCCACGCCCGAGCAGGTGCACACGGCCGTGCGCGAGCGGGTCGCGGGCGTCAACATCACCACGGTCTATCGCACCCTCGAGCTGCTCGAGGAGCTGGGCCTGGTCAATCACACCCACCTGTCGCACGGCTCTCCGACCTATCACACCGCGGGTGAGGATCAGCACGTTCACCTCGTCTGCCGTGGATGCGGCTCGATCAGTGAGGTAGACCCGAGTGTGATGCGACCGGTGACCGACCGGCTGCTGACCGAGCGGGGCTTCCGGGTCGATGTCGGCCATGTGTCCCTGTTCGGTGTCTGCGGGGACTGTAAGGAGCTGTGAGATGACCGTGGTCATGGTCGAGGATCTCGATCCCACGTCGGCCGACGCGGGCGTTCCCGCTCACTACGGCGACCCGATGCGCGAGCAGCGCACCCTCGCCACCGCGGTCGGCCTGGTCGACCGCTCCAACCGCGACGTGATCGCGGTTCCGGGCGACGAGCGCGCCGGCTGGCTGCACACCCTGACCAGCCAGCACCTGTCCGACCTGGGCAAAGACCAGGGCAGTGAGCTGCTGGTCCTGTCGCCGCACGGCCACGTCGAGCAGCACGCCTACGTGACCGAGGACGGCACCACGGCCTGGCTCGACACCGAGCCCGGGGCCGGCGCGGGCCTCCTGAAATATCTCGAGATGATGCGCTTCTTCACCCGGGTCGAGCCGCGCGACGCGTCCGGCGAGATCGCGGTGCTCTCGCTGGTCGGCCCGGGTGCGGCCGATCTCTTCCCCGGCCTCGCCGCGCCGCGGCTCGGCGCGGTTCCCGGTCCGAAATTCGCTTCCGGCACGGTGCCCTCCGAGCCCACTTCGTTGTACGCGGCGGCCCCGTTCCACGGCGGCCTGGCCCGCCGGGTGCCTTCGGGGGTCGATCTGCTCGTCCCGCGGGAAGCCAAGACCGCGGTGATCGAGCAGCTGGGCGTTCCGCTCGCCGGCCTGCTGGCCTACGAGGCGATCCGGGTCGAGCACCGCCGGCCGCGGCTGGGCTGGGAGACCGACCACCGCACGATCCCGGCCGAGGCCGAGCTGGTCGCCGCCGCCGTGCACCTCGACAAGGGCTGCTACCGCGGTCAGGAGACGGTGGCCCGCGTGCACCACCTGGGCCGGCCGCCCCGCCGCCTGGTTCTGCTGCACTTCGACGGCATCGCCACCGACCAGCCGCCGGCCCAGGGCACCCCGGTCGTGTCGGGCGGGCGTGAGGTCGGTTTCATCGGCACCGCCGTGCGGCACCACGAGCTGGGCCTGGTCGCCCTGGCCGTGCTCAAGCGCAACGTGGCCGACGACGCTCCGCTCAGTGTCGGGGAGTCGGCAGTCGCGATCGACCCGTCCTGAACTAACGTTCACGCCATGACCGGGACCGTGATCACCGTTGCTCCGACCGGCGCCGAGAGCAGTAAGGCGGACGTACCCGTCCTGCCCGTGACGCTCGACGAGCTCGTCTCGACGGCCAAGGAATGTGAGGCGCTGGGCGCCGCGATCATTCACGTGCACATCCGGGGCGCGGACGCCGAGCCGACCCTCGACCAGGGCCGGCTGCGGGCGACGGTGGACGCGCTGCGCGAGAGCACCGACCTGATCGTGCAGCTCTCGTCGGGCGGCGCGGTGACCGACCCGGAGGCCGACCGGCTGGCCGTGCTCGACTGCGGACCCGAGATGGCGTCCTGCACGATGGGCACGGTCAACTTCGGTGACGGCGTGTTCATGAACCGCTGGGAGTTCATCGTCGACCTGCACACCCGCATGCAGGAGCGCGGTGTCGTGCCGGAATACGAGATCTTCGACCTGGGCCAGCTCACCACGCTGCAGCGCCTGCTCGGCAAGTACGGGCTGCCGGCCGGCGGCCACGTGCACTGCGACCTGGTGATGGGCGTGCCGGGCGGGATGCCCGGCACCGCGGCCGCCCTGGTCGCGTGCGAGCAGGCGATCCGCGACCTGCCCGAGGGCACCACGTTCTCGGCGACCGGCATCGGCCGCACCACGATCCCGGTCATGCTCGCGTCGCTTTCGGCCGGCGGTCACCTGCGGGTCGGCCTGGAAGACACAGTCACTTATGCGAAGGGCCGTCCGGTGGAGTCCAACATGCAGCTGGTGGCCCGGGCGGTCGGCTTCGCCCAGCTGGCCCAGCGCCCACCACTGACCGCCGCCGAGACCCGCGACCTGCTAGGGGTGCCGACCCGATGATCGTTGCCGAGGTTGTCCGGTCGGGTTTTGTGGAGAGCGTGCACCACGGTTCAGTCGCGGTGAACGGAGGCCGCAGCCGCGGCGACGTGACCAGCCCGATCTTCCCGCGCTCGTCCAACAAGCCGCTGCAGGCCGTCGGCATGCTGCGGGCCGGCCTGGTCCCGCGCGAACCGGCCGACCTGGCCCTGATCAGCGGCAGCCACTTCGGCGAGCCGTTCCACATCCAGCGCGTACGCGAGATCCTGGCCGCGGCCGGCCTCGACGAGAGCTCGCTGATGTGTGCCCGCGGCCTGCCGCTGCACGAGGAGGCCCGCAACGACTGGCTGCGGTCCGGCGGTGGCCCCGAGCGCGTCCTGATGAACTGCTCGGGCAAGCACGCCGGCATGCTCGCCACCTGCGTCGCCAACGACTGGCCGCTGGACTCCTACCGCGACCCCAAGCACCCGCTCCAGGTGGCGCTCGCCGAGGCGGTCACCGACCTGGTCGGCGAGCCGATCGCGGCGGTCGGGGTGGACGGCTGCGGCGCGCCGGTCTTCGGGTTCTCGCTGACCGCGCTGGCCCGGTCGTTCCAGCGGTTGGTCGACGCGGCGCCGGGCACCCCGGAGCGGCTGGTCGCCGACCAGATGCGGGCGCATCCCGAGCTGGTGGCCGGCACCGGCGGCGACGACACGGTGCTCATGGGTGGCGTGCCCGGTCTGCTGGTCAAGGCCGGGGCCGAGGGTGTCGTGGCGGCCGCGTTGCCGGGCGTCGGAGCGGTCGCGATCAAGATTGACGACGGGGCGGCGCGGGCGCGTACGCCGGTCCTGCTCGACGCGTTGCGGGAGCTCGGGGCCATGCCGCCGGCTCTCCGGAGCCCGATCACCGGCGGCGACGAAGAGGTCGGCGAGGTGCGACCCGTACGGTGACCCTGAGGTCTCTCCGGGTGACAGGCTTCACGCTAGCTACAGTTAGCATTCCGCTTGCAGGAGCAAGCAGGGCGAGCTAGTTTCGGTGTATGGCCACGCCCAAAGACCTGCCCCAGGACATCGGCGGTTTCATCAAAGACCTGCGGCAGACCGCCAAGATCTCGCTCCGGCAGCTCGCCGACCGGGCGGGCGTGAGCAATCCGTACCTCAGCCAGATCGAGCGTGGCCTGCGCAAGCCGAGCGCTGAGGTGTTGCAGCAGATCGCCAGTGCGCTGCGGGTGTCGACGCCCGCGATGTACCTGCGGGCCGGTCTGCTCGACGGCGAGGGCCAGCAGGGGGTGCTGGCCGCGATCGCCGTCGACCCCGACCTGACGATCGCGCAGAAGCAGTCGCTGTCGCAGATCTACGAGACGTTCCGCAACGAAAACCGGCGCACAGCCGACGAGACCACTGACAATCCCGAGGAGTCGAAATGACCGAGCAGACCAAGACCCGTTTCCCCGCCCCGCTCTACGCCGCCGCCGGCGCCGGTGACCTGGCCTACCGGCAGCTGCGCAAGCTGCCCGCGGTGGTCAACCAGATCAGCGAGCGGGCCGCCGCCTCCCTGCGCACCGCCAACGAGCAGGCCGGCACCAAGGCCTCCGAGCTGCGCGAGCGGGCCGCGACCACCGACTTCGACGCGCTGCGGGGCAACGCGGCCAGCGTCGCCACCACCTTCGCCCAGATCGCCCAGGACCGCGCGGTCGCCGTCTATACCGCCCTGGTCGCGCGCGGCGAGCGCGTGGTCGGCAGCGGCGTGGTCGACGCGGCCGACGTGGTCAACGCCGACCTGACCACCACCGAGGCGCCGAAGGCGGTCGAGGCGGCCCAGGCCACGCCGAAGCCCCGCAAGAAGGCCGCCAAGCCGGCCGCGGAGTAATCCCCGCCCCAGCTCGAACCGGCACATGACCAGCGGGGGCCCCGGGCGGGCGGGGGGCCCCCCCACTCCCGGGTCTAGATGGGGTGGGGCCCGCCGTCGGCTTTGGAGTTAGGTTAAAA
>NZ_JBFBAD010000104.1:0-34765 GCF_040682075.1 Actinoplanes sp. NPDC051411
CGGCCGCTCCGCGCCCCGCGCCCGCCCCGCCCCGCCCCCCGCGGCCGCGGTCGACGCGCTGACCCCCCGCGAGCTGGAAGTGCTGCGCCTGATCGCCGCCGGCCTGTCCAACCCGGAGATCGCCGCCTCGCTGGTGATCGGCGCCGAAACCGTCAAAACCTACGTCTCCCGCATCCTGATGAAGCTCGACCTCCGCGACCGCGTCCAGGCCGTCGTGTTCGCCTACCGCATCGGCCTCGTCCAGCCCGGCGACTGACCGCCGCACTTCATCCGCCGGGCAACGACCTTCTGACGTCGATGCTTGACGGAGCCGCCGTGAGTTCGAGTGCGATGACCGCGGCCGACGTGCGGACAGTCGTCGAAGTCCTCCGGCGCTTCGCCCGCTCCCGCTGCCAGATCGACCAGTCCTCCTCGACCAACTTCCGAGTGAGGCCGGCCGGGAAACTCAGGCCGGCCGCGGAAGCCGCGAGGAGCCCGCCGCAATCCTCTGAAGAAAGCCCCGCAGCAGGTCAAACGCCCGCTCCGGCGCCTGCCGGAATACCCCGTGCCCCACCCCGTCCAAAATCTCCACCCGCACCGCCGCGCCGGTCAGCGAATCGGCCAACCGCTGCGCGCCGGCCGCCGGCGAGATCGGATCGTCATGGCCGGCAAGAACCAACGTCGGACACGCGATGGACGCGGCGAACGGGGCCACGTCCACCGGACCGCAGCCACCCCGCCGGAAATGGCCCTGCACTTCCTCGTTGATCAGTGCGCGAGCACGGCGCAACCGCATGTCTCCGCCGTCCGCGCCGCCGTACAGCGGCAGCGCGTGCTCCCGCCAGGCCGACGCGGCCTCCGCACCGGTATCGCCACCCAGAAACCGGGCCGCCGCCTCCCGCGCGACCGCCCCGCCGCGCCGCTCGAACACCTCCAGGCTCTCGGCCAGACTCGTCGGCGCACCCAGCGTGCTGTCCAGCACCAGCCCGGCCACCAACTCCGGGAACCGCGCCGCGCAGACCATCCCGACAAGCCCACCGCTGGAAGTGCCCACCAGGACCACACGCCGCAGGCCGACCATCGCGCAGAACTCCGCCACGTCCTCCGCCCACCGCTGCCAGGTCCACGCGGCCGGATCCCCCCGATCCGACCGCCCCGAACCACGTTGGTCCAGGTAGACCACCTGCGCGACGGCGCTCATCGCCGCGAATTCTGGCTTGAACAGACTATGGTCACCACCCGGCCCGCCATGCAACAGCACCAGCGTCGGCCGCTCCACCATCGCCTCACCCGCAGCGACCAGCCCGGCCCCGTCCACATCGAAGTACAGCCCGACGCCGTCCACCATCACCCGCACCCGCCCATCCTCTCCGACCCCGGAGGCTGCTGGATCGGTCATGGCTCCGGGAAGAAGTTCTCGTCTACCTGCTTGAGCGTGTACGTGGCCTCCGTAACCACGCCGCACCCGTGTTCGATCATCAGCCGGGCCAACTCCGGGCCGTCGATCAAGATGACGCGCGCGTTCACGCGTTCCGCGTAGTCGCGCGCTTCCGCGCTGAACCGGCTGGTGGTGATGAAAATGCCCCGGCTGGCCTGTGCGCCGTGAAGGGCCCCTACGAAGGCCTGAATCTCCGGCCGGCCCACATGCCGGTCGGCGTACCGCTTGGCCTGTAGGTACACGATGTCAAGGCCGAGCACGTCGAGTCGGATCAGACCGTCCAGGCCGGCGTCTCCAGATCCACCGAGGTGCTCGGTCGATCGCTCCAGTCCTCCGTACCCCATGCTGACCAGCAGCTCCAGCACTAGCCGTTCGAGGAACTCCGGAGGCTGTTTAACGATACGGGACAGCAGGTCGGCCGCTACCGCGGAATGGGCGGTATGAATGACTTCTTCGATGGCCGTGCCGGGCTCATTCAGGACCCCCGGGGGGATCTGCTGGTTCGTCGTTCCGGCGAAATCGTCCTGCGGGGACCGCGTCCGGCTACGGAACTCCACGTATTCCGGGAATCCCATGAGAACGGCCATATCGACCCGGTCCGGACAATCATGTAGGGCGATGCGCCCTCGCTCGGTGAGTTCGGTAACCCCTCGGCTGGAACGCTCCAGCAGGCCGGCCTGAGCAAGGTGGGTGACCGCCCAAGCCACGCGGTTGTCGTAGCGGGCAGCGCGACCACTCGGCAACATGATTTTTCGGTCCGGGTCGGGGACACCGACCGCAACCGCCACTCGGTCACGAACATCGGAAGCCCGCAGAGGCCGGCCGCCGGCATGGGCCTCGAGCACCGGACGCATCAGTGACTGGAAATCTGGGATCACGCCGAACACCCTAGTGGCGTCCGGACATCCCGCGAGCGCGTTGGCAGGTCCGCGAAGGTCATGACGTTCGCGCTGCTCAACGTGGCAATGATGCCGCGGCGTGGGCGTACTTGATCCGGGCACGGCTTGCCAGTCGGCTGCGGTGACGGCGAGCAGATCGGCAGCCTCTCGGATGTAACGCCAGGCCGCCGTGACACCGATCTGCATCCGGGCCAGGCGGGTCCGGGTGTCGTCGTTGCGCAGGTGGACGACGGGTCAAGACTGGTAGCGGTTGAGGGCTTCCCGCGCGCCCGCGGTCAGGTCGGCGATTACCGAGGCGGCGGTCTTCACCGCGTCGACCAGGCCTACGCCCTGGCCGGACAGCAGGGGCATCTCGTCGAAGTCGCCGGTTGTGGCGCCGCGCATCGGCACCAGGTTGGTGAAGCGCCGCAACTCCACCCGCTCGCCGCCGAGCACCGTTTCGCCGATCACCGGGCGTTCGCCGTCGGTGGGTGAGGACGCCACGACGCCGTTGCGCAGGACCCGCATCGGGTTGAAGTCGGGGGTTTCCGGGCCGAACAGGGACGTGCGTACGGTGTCGGTGGCCGACGCGGCGACCAGCCGCGCCTTGTATTCGTCGTGGGCCGCCGACTCGTCGGTGGCGACCAGGCGGGTGCCGATCCAGGCTCCGTCGGCGCCCAGCATCAGCGCGGCGGCCAGGCCGCGGCCGTCCGCGATGCCGCCGGCCGCCAGGACCAGGGCCGGTGCGACCGCGTCGACCACGAGCGGCACCAGCGCGAACGTCGGCAGCGTCGCGTAGTTGTGCCCGCCCGCCTCCAAGCCTTGCGCCACCACCACGTCGATGCCGTCGTCGGCCGCCCGCTTGGCCGCGTCGACCGAGCCGACCTGTTCGAAGACGTGGATGCCGGCCGCGTGCAGCTGGTCGATCCACGCGCGCGACGGGTGTCCCCAGTGGAAGGACACCGCCGGCACCGCGAGACTGCAGACCGCGTCGATCTGGTCCTGCGTGGTGAAGACGGTGATGAAGTTGACGTGGAAGGGGCCGGTGGTGCCGGCCCGAATGCCGGCGATGACCTGCGTGATCACGGGCGCCGGCAGCAGGCCGACGCCGAGCGAGCCCATCGCACCGGCGTTGCTCACCGCCACGGCCAGGTCGGGGGTCATGCCGACGAAGGCCATGCCGGCCTGGGCGATCGGCGAGGTGAGACCGTACGCCGTGGTGAAGCGCGTGTGGAGTTCCATACCGAAGACTGTTCCGGGTTCTGCCCACGGGACCTGTCCGGCGCGCGACAATGCGGGTGTGGACTCGACGATGCGTACGCTCCTGGATGGACTTTTCGAACAAGGCGCGACCCACGACGCCGCCGAGCCGGACCGGCTCCGCCGGCGGAGGAACCTGGAGCCGGAGACCGCCGCGCTGCTCACGATGGTGCTGCGCATCGCGGTCGCGAAGCGGATCGTCGAGATCGGCACGTCCAACGGCTACTCGACGATCTGGCTGGCCGACGCGGCGCGCGACACCGGCGGCCACGTGACCAGCGTTGATGTCGAGGTGTGGCCGGGCGTCGGCGACAACCTGGCCCGCGCCGGGGTCGAGGTGGAGCTGGTGATCGCCGACGGCGGGGACTATCTGGGCAGGCTGCCGGACGGGAGCGTCGACCTGCTGTTCCTGGACGCGGAGCGGGTCGAATACGAGGGCTGGTGGCCGCACCCCACGCGCGTCCTCCGGAGCGGGGGAGTGCTGGCCATGGACAACGTGCTGTCGCACCCGGGCGAGGTGGCGCCGGTGCTGGCCCTGCTCGACGCCGACCCCGAGTTCACCGGCGAGACCGTGGCCGTCGGCAAGGGCCTCTACCTGGCGGTCAAGCGCGCTCTTTGAGGAACGACACCGCCTCGGTCAGGGCCAGGTCGGTCAGCACCGGGTCGTGGCGGGCGCCGATGTCGCGCATGAACGCGTGCTCCCCGCCCCGGTAGATGTGCAGTTCGAGGTCGTCGAGGCCGGCGTCGTACAGGGCCCGGATCGTCGTGGCCCGGGCCGGGGCGGGCACGTGCGGGTCACGCGAGCCGAAGATGACCATCAGCCGGCCGCGTACGGAAGAAGCTCCGGCCAAGGTGGCCGGATCGTCCGCACCCAGCGCTCCGTCATGAAGCCCGGTCGGATAGAAGCAGACCGTGGCCTCGACCCGCGGGTCGAAGGCGGCCCGGAAGGCCAGGTGGCCGCCCAGGCAGAAGCCGACCGCCTGGATCCGGGTGACGTCGGCGCGCTGGGCAAGGTAGTCGAGGGCGATCTGCCGGTCGGCGTCGAACTGGGCCGTGGTCGTGGCGGCGGCGGCGTCGAGGCCGGCCTGCTTGCCGGCGTCGTCGAACTCCAGGACGACGCCGTCGAGCCGCCGCGGATAGATTTCGGGCACGCAGACCAGGAAACCGGCCGAGGCCAGCCGGCGGGCGGTACGCAGCGTCGACTCGGTCAGCTGGAAGATGTCGGTGTAGAACAGCACGCCGGGCCACTGGCCGTCACCGGCCGGCCGGATGACGATCGAACGGATCTGCCCGGCCAGCCGGACCTCTTCCTCGGTCACCTTCATGATTCGTGACCTTATCGCCACGCGCCCGGGGCGCGGCCGGGGACGGTGCGAAAGGCCCGGTGGAGCTGGGTTCGCTGGTGAAGCCGCAGGCGGGAGCGCTCCCCGCGGACGGGCCGATGCGAATCTTCCGGACCTCGCCGGCCGGGTGGTAGGCGAGGCCCAAATGCTCCTTCACCCGCGCGCCGGGAACGTCCGGTTGATCGTCTCGCGCTGTACTCCGGGAAGACGCGCGGGGCGGTTAGGTAGGCGGGCATCGCGGTCACGGGGATTCAGCCGCTCGCCCCGACCACAAAGACGCCTTCTCATGCCGCGAAGATCGCCCGGCCGGTGCCGCGATTCACGGCTCGATGGTCGTCCAGGTCTCGTATTTGCCGGTGCGGGCGTCGCCGGAGGACTCGCCCCGCAGGCGCCGGCCGATCCACGGCAGGACGTGCTCCCGGTAGTAGCGGGCCTCGGCCACGATGCCGCCCCGCCCGCCCGGCCCGGCCTCGATGATGTGGGCCTCGGTCTCGTGGCCCAGGGCGGTCAGCACGCGACTCGCCACCCGCCGGTGGCCGTTCGAGTTGAGGTGCAGGCGGTCCGCCGACCAGTAGCCCGGCTTACGGATCTCCAGGTCGTGGAACATGTCGACGAAAACGATGTCGTAGCGGACGGCGAACTCGGCCACCGCCACGGTCAGCATCTCGGCCCGCTTCCGGATCATCCCCCCGAACGGCAGCCCACCCGACGGGTCGGCCCCGCTCAGCAGCAGCACCCGCACGCCGGCGTCGAGGCAGCGCCGGATCGCCTTCTCGGTCATGGCGATCAGCGGGGTCATGTCGGAACCGGGCCGCATCATGTCGTTGCCGCCGCCGTTCAACGACAGCAGGGTCGGCGGCGGGTCCAGCGCGAGCGCCGCGTCCAGCTGCCCGGTCACGATCGGCTCCAGGAGGCGGCCCCGGATGGCCAGGTTCGCGTACGAGATGGGTTTGCCCTCCCCGGCCGCGAGGCCGGCGGCGACGAGATCGGCCCAGCCCCGCTCGGTGCCGTCGGGAAGGGTGTCGCCGAGGCCCTCGGTGAAGCTGTCGCCGATGGCTACGTAGCGCGTCACCCATGACCTCCCAAGAGCCACCACCGAAGATCATCGGTGGTCCGGCCCGAGGCTATCGCAATCGCTCCTTTCCCGTACGCGCCGCCGCCCGCCGCAGTGCCGACCGCGAAGTCTCTGACGTATCCCCCAGCACCAGCACCAGCACGGCCCCGGGTCGAGAAGCGTGCTGCCCGTGGCGGCGCCGGTAACGCCGATATCACTCGGGAAGTAGCCACTGAGCCGCTCAAGGCTCAACCCCACCCCGCGCGAGCATTGCCACTCTCGCTGACCATGGCTTGGAACAGTGCTGAGGTCAGCCCACTGCCATCAACACATTCTCCGCCGACGCCCACCGCGATGACGAACCTTTGATCGGCGTCCTCAACCGCGCGATGGCCAGACCGCCTAGAAGTGGTTTTCGTCGCAATGTCTGGTTGCCGATAGAGACTCCTTAACGGCAGGTCCTGCCAATTCGTCGAACCGAATGTTTCCCGATTTTATCGAAGCTTTCCGAATACGCGGCGCTGTTCATTCGGCAATCGTTGTGGTCCAAACCGCGATCCATCTCGCCGCGCCGACCGCGGGTGGCCGTGATCGATCCGGGCCGCAGGGTGCTCCGGGACGCAGGGTGCTTCAGGTCGCAGGGTGCTCCGTGGCGGGCGGTGCTCTGAGGCGGGTGGCGCCCTTTAGTCGGTCGGCGCCGATCGGATCGCCCGGCGGAGCTGGCATGGCCGAAAGGGAAGACGTGCCTGACCTGATCGGCGGGGGTCGGCCTGATCGGGGGAGCGACCTGGTCCGAAGCATTGCCCAGTCTGCCGGTCGGCGTCGGCGGACCCTGCTGCCCTGACCGGCCGGCCCGGGTCCTGCCCTGTCTGCACGCTCGAAGCGTTCGACCCGATCGACCGGGTCGGTCTGACCAGCAGACACGGCCTGACCAGCGGACATGTTCCCGTCTGCAGATCCGGCCTGACCGGCACCTGCGGTCTGATCGGCGGAGGCGGCCTGACGAGCGGGCATGCTCTGGTCGGCAGATCCGGCCTGATTGGCACCTGCGGCCTGACCGGGACCTTCGGCCTGACCGGGACCTTCGGCCTGACCGGGACCTTCGGCCTGACCGGCGCAGGCGACCTGATCGACTGCGGCGACCTGATCGACAGATGCGGCCTGACCGGCGCAGGCGGCCTGATGGACTGCGGCGGCCTGACTGGCACCTGCGGCTTGATCGGCGGAGGCGGCCTGGTCAGCGCGGGTGGCCGGACCGGCGGATGCGGTCTGGTCGGCAGATGCGGTCTCGTCAGCGGGTGTGGTGGTTCCTGTAGGAGCGGTCTCATCGGCGAGATCGACCTCGCCATCACTGCCGCAGGCGAGCACTCGACCGCACGAAACGTCCCCGCTCGAAGCCGGAACCGGCACCCGCTCGACTTCGGCCGGCTCGGCGACCGCCGGCGACCGCGACGGCGCCGAAGCCGTACAGCCGCTGGTGTGGTCGGCCGGCGCGACGACGTCACCGTGCAGACGCAGGTTCATTGCTCGGCGGCCGTGACGCTGCCGCAAACCCCATTCACGGTGCCGCTCATGCTCGCGGCGAAACTGCTCGGCCTCGGGCGAATAATTGCGCGACGCAGTCCGGTCTCGCCAAAGCGCTACTTGCGACCGGGGAAAGAACTCGAGCTGCGGCATAAGCTATTTTCCCGCACCCGGACGGGGAATGTCAGCCCCACCGGCGTGTCGATCGTGCCAAAACCAGTGTCGCCAAATAATCATGTCGATATACTGCGGCCGGAAATGCGGAGGCGCGGGGCCGGGTGCTCAGTCCCGATGATTGGCGGCCCTGGCCAGGGCGCCGTGCGCCACCAACGCCATCCTTGAAACGCGCGCCGCCGTCGCAACCGCGGGTGGCGCCCGGACCCGGCATCAACGATGGGCGTGACCAGACGGATCGCAGCGGCATCCGGGCCGCCGCCGTGCCGATCAGGTCAAGACCACCTGGGCGCCGACCGCGGGCGGGGAACCGGCGAACGGCGACACCCGCGGCCGTCGCCGCGCGGCCAGGTCCTCGACCCAGCCGAGGGCCAGCACCGCCACCGCGAGCATGGCCAGGGCCAGCCCGAAGTCGGCCGCGTCCTCCCACGCCTGGCCGGGGATCCGCCACAGCTTCAGCGGGTCGAACAGCGCCACCGCGAGTGTGATCGCCACGTTGTGCCACAGGTAGATCGTGACCGCCCGGTTGTTCACCATCGAGACGAAGCCCGGTGCGAATGCCGGCCGGGGCGACCAGCGGAGTAGTGCCAGCACGAAACCGATCGAGTAGACCGCGTACGCCAGGGGGCGCCCGGTCAGATCGATGCCGGCGCCGTCTCGGTGGGTGATCGCCCAGCCGAGCGAGCCGGCGACGCAGGCGCCGGCGAGGCCGAGCACGACGGGTGTGCGCAGGCGGGCCAGGTCACCTTCGCGGTGGGCCATGCCGAGGATCCAGCAGGTTCCGTAGGCGAGCACGTTCTGCAGTGTCGTGCCGGCCATCGGGTGGGCGACCAGCAGGGCCAGGCCGGCCAGCGGCAGCAGCAGCGTCGCCAGCCGGGCGCGCCGGTAGAGCGCCAGCAGGACCGGCGAGAGCAGCACCAGCCAGAGGTAGGTCACCAGGTACCAGAGCACGCCGGCGGCCGCATATCCGAAGTCGCTGGCCGGGGGAGTGTCGAGCGGCACCACCCAGAGCAGCAGGTGCGGCCACGACGGCCGGTCCGGCCACCCTCGGTGAATCATCAGCGGCACCAGGATCACGCCCATCACCCACAGTGCGGGGAGCAGGCGGCGGATGCGGTTCCGCACGGCCTGGCCGGCGTTCCGGTCGAGCGACTTGACCATGAGGGAGCCGCCGAGCGCGAACATCACGCCCATCGACGGGAAGATCAGTTCGAGCCAGGCGTACGGGAAGGCGTGATAGGCCACCACCCGCACGATGGCGACAGCACGGAGCGTGTCGAAATAACGGTCGCGCCGACCCGTCATCGCCGTTCACCTGCTCCTTCGTGAAATGGACTAGACACGAAGAGTAGTGATCAGATGGCGTCAACGGCTCGCCGGAACGGTCAGGAGATCTCGCCCTCCAGCACCTGCGCGCCGACGCGGACGTTCTCGTGCAGCTCGCCGACCAGCGCCTGGATCTGCCCGACCAGCTCGACGACCTCGCGGGCGGCCGCCGCGGTCGGCATCGGCCAGCTGCCCGGCGCGCCGTCCGCCCGGTCGAGCACCACCGCGTTGCGCCGCCCGGCGGTCAGTTGCACAGCGTCCAGGTCGGCGTAGACCAGTTTCTCTCCGGTCACATGGTGCACAGCACGCTGCGTGAACAACACGGGCGTCGGCTTCCGCAGCTTGGGCGACGACAACACGAGCAGGAACGCCTCGTCGTCGGCGATCCGGAACGAGCGGCGGAGTTCCTCCGCCGCCGACTCACCCAGGGCGGGATAGGCCAGGTCGAGACGGGCCGAGCTGATCGCGTACGCGTGGAGCAGCTCCGCCACCGCGCACGCCACCGCGTCACCGACCGCGGCCTCGCCCAGCCACAGCCGCCCGCGTACGGCCAGCGCCGCCACGTCGTGCTCGTCGAGCGCCGACAGCCAGCCGGCCAGCTTGAACACGTCGGACGAGTCGGGGTGCCGCACCCGGAACGCCTCGACCAGCGCCCGCAGATGGGCCCGCTCGCCCCGCTGCCGCAGCTCCTCGACCAGCTCGGCGACCCGAAGTACCGGCCCACGGGCGACCACGTCGAGCAGTTCGTGCGCGGCCGCCGCCGAATCGGGCCGCGTCACCGCCGCCGCCACGGTGACGATGTCGGCGACCGGGCGGGCCGCGATCGCGTCTCTCAGCGCCGCCCGGCGCCGGCCCTCGTCGGCGCCGCTCACATAGGCGACGGTCTCGGCGATCGCCCGCCGGGGAAGCCCGGTCAGCAGGGCTGCGACCCGTGTCGCCGCGTCGGCCGGCGCCGGGAAGCCGTCGAGCACCGGCCGCAGCACCGACGGCAACTCCTCGGACGTCGCGACCGCGATCAGCCGCCGCACCACCTCGGCCCGCTTGCCCGCCACCGCGGCGACCGCGAGCGCTTTGACCCGGCCCTTCAGCAGGTCGTCGGCGAGCGGGACCGCGTCCGCCTCGATCAGGCCGGCCGCCACCTCGACGACGGCGCCGTCCGGCCGGCGCAGCACCTCGGCCCGGAACTGCCGCCACCGGCCGTCGCCGCTCCCGGCTCCCGCTCGCGCGCCGTTCGGCGCCCGTTCCCCTCCGGCGGCCTCCCGCCGGGGACCGGCCGAGGCCCGCGGCGGCTCAGCCGGCACCGACTCCGGCCCCGGTGGGCCGGACGGCACTTCCGGAACGGTCAGGGCCCGGGCCAGCGCACCCACCCGGTCGGGCGTCTGCTCGGCCACCGCCGCGAACACCCGCCGCGCCGCCGGGCCCCCGGCCGCGGTCAGCCGCTCGAGGTCGGGAATCGACCGCACCTGCGCCGCGTACGCCAGCAGATTGAGTGCGTCGACCGGCCGGCCCTGCTCGTTCAGGCTCTCGGTCAGCCGCAGGATGTCGTCGACCGGCCGGTCCGCCACCGCCGCGAGCGACAACCGCAGCGCGATCCCCGCCCGCTCCCGGTCCCGCAGCAGCCGGGTCACCTGATCGAGCGCCGGCCGCTCCAGGCCGCCCGACAACGCGGCCACCGCGTCGGCCACCGCATCTTCGAGGCGGGCGGCCTCGAATTCCGACAGGAGTGCGGCCAGGTGCTCCGGTGGCGCCTTCACGCGTACGGCCACCGCCTGCCTCGCCACGCTCCGGCCCACGTGGGCGGGCAGTGCGGCCACGATGCGCGCGACCGCGGCCGGGTCACGCCGGACGACCGCGTCGGCCGCCTTCGCGTACAGCCGGTAGGCCCGCTCGTCGCGGCCGCCGTCGCGCAGCGCGTCGGCCACCACCGCCAGGTCGGCCGCCGCCAGGATGCGCTCGGCCTCGCCCAGCGCCAGCTCGGCCGCCGCCTCCCGCCGGTCGATCAGCAGCGCGTCGAGCAGGTCGACCACCCGGCCGGGCCGCTGCCGGGCCGCCGCGACCGCCGCCCGCAGCAGCGCCGGAACCGGGTCGCCGGCGGCCAGCGCGGTCGTGCCGTCGAGCACCGCCACGAACCGGGCGGTGCGCTCGGGCAGGCCGACCGCGACCACCTTGAGCAGGCCGATCGCCAGGGCGCGCTGATCGAGTTCGACCAGGATCTCGTAGATGCGGCGCAGGTCGTGCGGGTCGCGTCCGGCTGCCGCGAACGCCACCGAGGCGACGTCGGCCGGGCGCCGCAACCCGGCCAGGGCGGTCATGATCGCGGCGACCTCCTGGTCGGGCCGCAGCCGGCCGCACGCGGCCAGGGCCGCCGCGGCCTTCTCCGGGCCACCTTGCGCCCGGAGGCTGCTCACGCTTTCCGCGAGTACGGCCGGGGTCATGCGCAGGTAGGGCAGTTCGTCGACGTCTTCGGCCCGGCGGCTGGGCATGGCCGGCCGCGACCCGTTGCGGCCCAACGTGATCAGCCGGCCGTGGCCCCGCTGCCTCGGCTCGGCGCGCTGCTTGGCCCGCAACTGGTGGCGCACCCGCAGGAACAGCGTGTCGGTGTCGATCGTCTCCGGCCCGTCGGGGATGCCGCGGGCGAGAACCGTCAGCAGCTCCCCGGTGAGGGCCGAGTGGTGCGGGGCGGGAGCCAGTTCGTTGCCCGGGCCCGCGGCCAGCACCCAGCCGTCGGGGACGTCCACCTCGGGGGGCGGCCCCGGATAAGTGCAATCGAGGATCACGGCCTTCTTGTGGGCGGCCGCGACCTCCCGGCGTACATCGGAAAAACGCACGGACCGGAAGAGACGCTCGGTGTCGGAGCCGGGCAGGGTCAAAAGGAGGTCGTCGCCGGTGAGCGCGTGCCCGGCGTAGTAGACCAGCAGCGTGTCGGTCGCCGCCCGGGCCGCCCGGTGTACCGCCTCGAGCATGACGTCGGAGTTCGGCGGGTCGAGCACGACCGTGAGATGCGCGGCCGGCAGCCCCCAGCCGCGGGGGTCGCGCAGCAGGACGGCGAGGCTTTCGAGGTTGCGCGCGACGGCCGGCAGCGGCTCGAGATGGCGATAGTTCGCGGTGCCGATCAGCACCGCACGCGAGTGATCAGGGTCAGGTAACGGCATCGCTGAGGCCGTCCGTCACGCGCATAGCCACAATGTAACCAAATCGCGCGCCCGGGCGGGGGACCCGGGCATCGCCCGTGCTCGATCGGCACAGTCGCCCGTTTAGTCTCAGCGTCATGAACGTGCTGGCGTGGCTGATGGAGGGCACCTGGCCGGCGGTCGTCGACGCGGCCGCCCCGTACGACGACGTGACGTTCCTGCACGTCATCGACCCGGGGCCGGCCGGCAGCGCCCACGGCGCGTACGCCGGACTGCTCGGCCGGGGCACCCGCCGGCAGGCCGATCCGGGCGCCGAGATCGACGCGGCCCTGACCGCCGCCTCGTCCCGCGTGCTGGCCGCCGCGGCATCCCGCCGGGCCGGTCCGTCCCGAAACATCACCCGCCGGGGCCGGCTCGAACGGGAAGTCGTCACGGCCTGCCAGGACTACGACCTGCTGGTCGTCGCCCGCGACGGCGACCTCCACCGGCCCGGACCGCACAGCCTGGCCCCACCGACCCGCTTCGTGGTCGACCACGCCCCGTGCGGCGTCCTGCTGGTCTGGCCCTATGACACAGCCGCGCGATGATCCTCAACCGGTCCACCTTCGCCGGGGTGGTCGTCGCCCTGGTCGGGCACGGGTTCGCGGTCGCCCTCCTCCTGGGCATGCTGATCTTCCTGGGCGGCGGCGGCCCGGACGCCGACCTCGACGCGGGCGAGAGGAGCGCGGCGTTCTTCTTCGGCCTGGTCGCCTACGGCGTCCTTCAGCTCGTCGTGCTGGGTGGCTGCGTCGTGGCGTCAAGACGGCTGGGGCCGGGCTCGACGGCGGGTCTGACGGTCGGGTGGATGCTGGGCCTGGCCGTCAGTTTGTATTACCTGGGCGGCGGCTTCAGCGCGTGACAGCTGGTGTCGCCTTGGCGGGCCACTTCCGCCAGGGTGACGGTCACGGCGAGTTCCCTCGACCCGGTCGTTTCGACATGCCACCGGCCGGGGCCGGTCCGCCCCTCCGATCCGTCCCGCTGCCATGTCGGCGGTCTGGTGCAATTTGGTCAATCGGCGCCAGCAGACCGTGGCGGAGGCGACGTTGTCGTGGACGTCGAGGCGGCTCTGTCCGACGACGTAGCGCAGTTTGCCCACGCCTTGTCTGGGAGCAGCTGGTCGTCGCCCGGACGGGCAGCCGCTGGCCACGGCCGGCGAGTTGGGCCCTGGACATCTTCCCGACGCCGCGCCGCTGCCGGCCGGCTCCGGGCGCGGCGGCCGGCACCGGTTCAACCGCGGCGGTGACCGCGCCTTGCCCACCTTTCCTTGCCCGGTTGGCCTTTTTGGTCGGAACGCTCGAGGATCACCGCTTTAACGTTGCGGAGCGCAGCCCGGCCCGGTTTGCCTTGCTGGAGTAGGCCGTGTCAGCAGTCAGCGAGGCCGGGCGTTTGCGGGGACGGCGACCTGGTCCAGCAGCCCCGGCAGCTGCCGGATGCCTGACCCACGGTGACCCGCGTGGCAAGCGCTCGTCCTCGGCCGTCGCAAACAACGTGAACCTTCGGGGTCAGTCCCCCGCGGGAGCGACCCCGACCCTGACGTGCCTGCGAGTCTTTGCTGCTGAGCCCCCTCTACGCGCTGCGGCGGCGCGCTGGTGAGCACGCACGATCCGTCGAGTCGGCCTGCGTGTCCCCGTCGATGTCGTCCTCAGCCGCGGCCAGCGCGATGACCGCACGCCGGATCCTCGCCCAGGCGCCGTCCTCGGCCCATTTCCGGCACCGTTCGGAAGCGGTCTGGTCACGCCCCCTACCGGGTTGGCATGTCGGCCCCACGGGCCGCCGGTGCGTTTCACCCAGATGATCCCCTTGACGACCCGCCGATGACCGCGCCACCGGCCACCGCGTCTTCCCTGCACAGGCAGCAACGGTTCCAAGATTGCCCACTCACGGTCCGAAACGCGCCACATGATCCGCCAGTTGCGGCCTAGCGGTAGCGGACCACCGAGCCGGCCAGGTGGTCGTGGAGGGTGCGGTGGCCGGGGCTGAAGGTCATCGCGGCGTCGGCCAGCAGGTAGACCGTGGCGGTGGCCAGGCCGAGGACGCTGCCCAGGAGGGCGCCGACGACCAGTTCGCGCAGAGCCATCCGGCCCCAGCCGAGGGGTTCGCCGGTGGTGGCGTCGGCGACGGTGTGGCCCAGCAGCCGCTTCGCCGGGGTCTGGCCGGTCCGCCAGGTGACCAGGGACCAGATCAGCCAGCCGGCGCCGAGCGTGACCACGGCGAGGGCCAGGTCGAGCAGGAGGGCGGAGAAGCGGGCGCCCGGTGCCACGAGCGGCATCCCGGGGTCGTCGACCGGAAAGAGGTGTCCGGCGAGATAGTCGGTGGGGGCGTGCGGAGACACCGGGACCGGGTGGAACCGCGGTCCGCTGAAGTCGGTCAAGGTGCTCCCCATTCGTTTCACCGGCTCGCGGCGTCCGAGGAGTCGACCATGCGGGGTGGCGGTGGGTGGACCGCCGTCCGGTTCGGACCCGGCCATCCGTTCGGCCGCCGGCTGCCCCGGGTGCCGGGTTTCAGGCGGCGGCGCGGGTGAGGATCTCGGCGGCGAGGTCGGTCGGGGTGCGGTCGTCGGTGTCGACGGTGAAGTCGCCGACGCCGGTGCGTTCCAGCTCGGCGGCGTCGCGGGCTGCTTCGGCGGCGATCCGGTCGAGGGCCGCCGGCGGGGCTCCGGACAGGCGGTCACCGGCCATGCCGGAGGCCGGGGACTCGTCGCGGCCCCGGGCGCGGACCCGGTCGGCCAGGGTGGCCGGGGTCGCGCGGAGGCGGCAGATGGTGATCCGGGCGGCCGGGAGCGCGGCCCGGTAGACCGCGACGGCCTCGGCGGTCACCGGGCCGACGGCCACCAGGTGGCGGGCGCCTTCACCGGCGTACGTCTGCCAGAGTGACGCCATGTTGGCGGCCTTGAGCCGATGGTTGCCGGCCGTGGCCGGGCGGCGGAAGCCGACCTGGCCGAGGTCGAGGAAGGCGGTGCGCTCCAGGGCCTGGCGGAGTTGCTGGTAAACCCACCAGCCGACCGTCGACTTGCCGACCGCCGCCGGGCCGCTGACCAGGATGATGTCGCCGGGCAGGCCGCAGGTCGCGAGGGTGCCGCCGGGCGTCGCCGGGCCGGGCCACGGGCCGATCATCGAACGGATGCGGTCGACGACCGTGGGCGCGTCGAGGCCGGTGGTGTCGAGGCAGGGGCCGGGCAGGCGGTCGAGGGCGTCAGCGTAGTCGACGATCTCGGCGAGTTCGTCGGTCGGGCGGCCGCGGCGGGCGATGCGTTGCCGCAGGTCGCCGGGGTCGGCGCGGAGGCGGAGGGCGGTCAGGCCGACCCGGGGCATGGGGGCGGCCGCGGGGCCGAGCGTCGGGTCGGCGACGCCGGCCACCACCAGGCAACCCGCGCCCGCGGCGCGAAAATTCGCCGCGACGGCGTCAAGGTTGCGGGCTTTCATGCGGTGGCGTCCGGGATCGTACGCGGGTTCGGGCGCCGAATCCTCGGGAGTGGGCGGCCCGTAACACATGCCGATCTGGTCGATGTCGACGAAACCGACCGGCCCCGGCAGCTCGCCGAACAGCCGCCACGCGGCCGTGGTCTTGCCGACCGCGGCCGTCCCATAGAGCCAGAGCGTCGGCAGCGGCGTCACCACGGCCACGAGTATCGCGGCCGAAAATGCCTCGGCGCCACCGCTTTTCCGTGGCACGATGGCCGCTGTGCCGCAGCCCGTGAGCAGAGCGTTCCACCCGGTCGACGGCCTGTCCGCGGCCGCGATCCGGCAGATCGGGAGCGCGGGCCTGAGCTGTTTCGAGGTCGGCCGGGCACTCGCCGCGTGGCGGCGCACTGTTCACGGTCCGGCCCGCCGCCTGATCGGCGACGGCTGCCCGTGCTGCGACCCGGCCGAACAGCGGGACATCCTGGCCGCCGCCTTGTCGGCGGTAAGAGGCCGGGAGTTGGCCGCGCTGGTGAAGCCGCTCGACGACATCTACGAACGGCGCACCCTGCCCGACCCGCACGCCCCGGCCGACCGGCCGTGGTGGCGTCGCCGTTGCTGACGGCCTCCTCCGGGGCTTACGGGTCGGGTTCGGTCGATGCCGTTCGACCTGCCGGGAGCGCGTGACAAGGTCGCGCTCGCGCGGGATCTGAGCGACATGACAGCTTGACCGGCCGGCGAATCGCCGTGCGGAGCCGGGGCCGCGGCGCTGTGATGTCGCCGATGCGGCTGGCTCACCGCCGAAACTGCGGACTGCGCGAAGCGCGGCTCGCCCGGAGACGGCTCTCCAGGGCCGGCTCGCGGCGCAGCACGCGGATCGGCAGCCGCGTACGCCGACCGACCCGCATGCCCCGCCGGAGATGAATCGACGTCTCTGACGTTTTCCAAACCGGAGTTGGTCTGCCGCCGGCGTCGCCTTGTGGGGCCGGCAGATTTCGTCGAGAGGCATCTCGCTGGTCGGGCCGGGCGGCCGGCTCCGGGCTGAGCGTGGGCGGCGGGCCGGCAGGCCGGACTTACTCATAGCGCTCAGCCGCCACCTGCTGGCCTGTCCAGACGCGCCGCCGGTTGAGCGGCGCATCCCCCCGGTTCGTGTTGCGGGCCGGACGGCATCGGGCCGGGGTGAATCGTTGCGGCGTCGGGTGGGGTCACGCATGGCGGTGACTTCCGCTGCGGCGGGCGGACCCGATTCGTCGGCGGGAAGCGGCGGGAAGCGGCGGGAAGCGGCCGGGAGCGGATGGACAGCCGGGCCGGGCGCTGAGACATTGGTATCCATCGAAGTGTGCCGCGACGGGGAGGTACCGATGGCGTACAGGTTGGGGCTTGTGCTGGGCGGTGCCGTCCTGGCCGTGGCGGGGCTGGTCGTCGGCGGGACGGGCGCGTCCGGGGCGACCAGCGTGGCGCCGTCGGCGCCTCCGCTGACGTGTCCGCCGATTTTGCCGATCAGCGGTGCGGCGAGTGCGGTGACTTCCGACAGTGTGACGATCAGTTATTCGATTTTTCTCGGGCCGCCCTGTGGCTACGACCCGCCCATCACCGTCACGCTTTTCGCCAGTCATGACGACGCCCAGCAGCAGGTCGACCCGGTGGGTCAGGCCGTCTCGGGGCCTGAACGCTCCGGCCAGATGACCATCGGCGGCCTCGCGCCCGACACCGTGTACTGGTTCCGGTTCTCGGCCGGCGCGCATGCCGATCCGTACGTGTTCGGGTCCGTGCGCACGGCGCCGGTGCCGGTCTGTGCGGCGACGGTGCACGTCGACAGCGCGTGGGACGGCGGCTTCGTGGCCACGGTCGCCGTGCGCAACGTGGGGAGCGAAGCGCTCGGCTCGTGGCACGTGTCGTGGCGGTGGCCGGGTGACGAGCGGATCGGGGCGGTCTGGAACGCCGTGAAGGAGGGGGACGCCGAGGTCGGCAACGCGTCCTACAACGGGAGTCTGGCGCCCGGCGGCTCGGCGACGTTCGGCATGCTCGTCGCGTCCGGCGGACCGCCGGGGGAGATGGCTCTCAGCTGCGGCCGCTGAAGTGGCCGACGATCGCGGTGGCCGCGGCGACCACGGCCGCCCGGTGGGCTTTGCGTCGGGTCGAGGGGTCGGTGCCGCCGGCCGTTTTCAGGCCGGGGGCGACTGTGAGCCAGGCCGTGCTGAGGGCGATGACGATCTCGAGCACGTCGACCGCGGTGTCGTCGTCGGGCAGGTCCAGCGCGGCCTTCAGTGCGAGGGCCTTCGACAGGTGGGATTCGACCTCGCCGTCTGTGACGTCGTCGCGTTCGAGGGAGCGCCACCGGGTCAGCCGCATCAGGTCGGGGGCTGAGGTCAGGGCGTCGAACAGCGCGCCCGCGTAGCCGGGCAGGTCGTCGGGGGAGAAGGGCGCCGAGTCGGCGAGGACGCTCAGCCGGTCGGCCATCACCGCGTCGAACAGGTCGTCCTTGGAGCCGAAGTAGGCGTAGATGGCCTGTTTGTTGGCCTGGGCGACCGCCGCTATGCGGTCGACCCGCGCGCCGGCCAGGCCCCGCTCGGAGAATTCGCGGTAGGCCGCGTCGAGCAGGCGGGCCCGGGTGGCGGCGGAATCGTACGGCATGCGGGAAAGATACCAAACCAAACGGGTGGTTGACATGCGTGCTAGCTTCTAAACCATCCAGTTGGTTTCGAACGAGGATCACGAGGCGCACACCATGGAACTCACCGATTTCCGCACCCTCGCCCGCACCGGGCTCCGGGTCAGCCCTCTGGCGCTGGGCACGATGACCTTCGGCGACCCCGGTTGGGGCGCCGACGAGGAGACCTCGATCGAGATCCTGAGGCGCTACCTGGACGCCGGCGGCAACTTCATCGACACCGCCAACGCGTACATGGGCGGGCGTTCCGAAGAGGTGATCGGTCGCTATCTGGGCAAGGACCGGGACCGGGTCGTGCTGGCGAGCAAGTTCGCGCTCAGCCTGGACCCGGCCGACCCCAACAACGGTGGCACCGGCCGCAAGGCGATCTACCGGCACGTCGACGACTCGCTGCGCCGGCTCGGCACCGACTACCTCGACCTCTACTGGCAGCACAACTGGGACCGGCACACCCCGCTCGAGGAGACGATGTCCACACTGGACGACCTGGTACGGGCCGGGAAGGTGCGCTACATCGGGTTGTCCGACACCCCGGCCTGGGCGGTCGCCCGGATGGCCACCCTGGCCGAGTGGCGGGGCTGGTCCGCGATCGCCGCGATCCAGGTCGAATACTCGCTGCTCGAGCGGACGGCCGAGGGCGAGCTGTTCGGCGTCGCCCGCGAACTCGGCCTCGGCGTGCTGCCGTGGAGCCCGCTGGCCAACGGGGTGCTGAGCGGCAAGTACACCCGGGACAACCCGGTGCCCGCCGACTCGGGGCGCGGCCTGTTCGTGGCGCGGCACCTCAACGAGCGCACCTGGGCCGTGGTCGACGCCCTGCAGCGGATCGACAAGGAGAACCCGGCCTCGGTCGCCCTCGCCTGGGTGCGCCAGCAGAGCCCCGTCACCTCGACGGTGCTCGGTGCCCGTACGGTCAAGCAGCTCGACGCCAATCTGGCGTCCCTGCAAGTCGAGCTCGGCGCCGACCAGCTGTCCGAACTGGACGCGCTGACCACGCCCGACCTCAACTTCCCGCACGCCTTCCTGCGCGATTTCGGATTCCCGTCCCAGCAGGGGACGACCAGCATCAACGGGGTGCGGGTCAGCTAGAAGCCACCCAGGACGGGTTGTTCGCGACGAACTGGTCGACCGTGTCGGTCCGGGCCGACTTCAGCAGCTGCATCGTCGTCGGGCTGAGGACCTCGACGCTGCCGATGCCGGACACCGACCTGCTGTTGAACTTGCCGTCGTTGGTCTTGATCGTGACGAGGCTGTCGGGGTTGATGCCCTTCATCGCGAACGCCCAGTCCTCCAGCGAGATGCCGCCGTCGTCGACCGTCATCGCCTTGCCGATCGCCGAGATCAGGCTGGGCAGCTTGGTCGGCGAGTCGAAGCCGGCCTTCACCGCCTGTCCGAGGATCGCCTTGAGTAGCTGCTGCTGGTGCCGCTGGCGGCCGTAGTCGGAGTCGCCGAGCGAGAGGAAGTCACGCTGCCGGGCGTAGTCGAGCGCCTCGGTCGGCGTGAAGCAGTGGTTGCCCTTCTTGTAGACGTTCGGCGTCACGCCCGGCACGTGCCGCGGGTGCAGGCCGGCGGCGTCGGTCTTGTACGGCACCGCCTGCTTGCCGTCCGCGGTGTGGCCGACGTGGATCGAGGTGACGTTCTCGTCGACGTACATGCAGACCTTGCCGAGGATCTGCAGCACCTTGGTGAAGCCGCTGAAGTCGATGATCGCGCCGGCGTCGGGCGTGATGCCGGTGAGGTTCTTGATGGTTTTGGCGAGCAGTTCGAACCCGTGTGACTCGGCCGCCGCTCCGTCGAGGCCGCGGGAGCCGAAGGCGAAGGCCGAGTTGATTTTGTCCTTGCCGCCCGGGTACGACTGCACGCCGTTGTTGTAGGCCGGAATGCTCACGTAGCTGTCGCGGGGCAGTGAGATCAGGTACGCCCGGGACTTGTCGGCCGGGATGTGCAGGATGATGATCGAGTCGGACCGGCTCGGCTCGTGCGACGTCGACCACGACGGCCGGGTGTCCAGGCCGACGAGCAAAATGTTCTTGGCGCCCTTGATGTCGGCGTGCTGCCGTTCGGTGGTGCCCTTGACCGTGCCGAGCAGGTTTTCCCGGTCGACGCTCTTGGTCGCCGAGCTCGCCAGCACCTTGATGCCCACCACCGATCCGCCCCCGGCGATCAGCAGGAGCGCGCCGAACAGAACCGTGAGCCGCGCCCACAGCGGCGACCGGCGTTTGGTGCCTGTGCTCTTCGGCAACGTCGTTCCTTTCCCACCAGGGCCCCTGTTGTCAAGACGCGTCAAGATCGCTTGATCGTTTCGCGGAGTGACGTACGTCGCTTCGAGGGGCCGGGAACGCCCGGGGTTGTCCCGTTCCTACCGTCGGCCGAGGACGGCGAAGACTTTGGGCGAGGGATTCCCGATCTCGGGCGAACCTAAGCACGGACGTATGAGAATTTGCTGAAGAGTCAAGTGACCCCGCCCGGCGACCGATCAAACCGGCCATGCGCACCTGGAAACATCCCGCCCACCTCGGCCTGGCCGTGCTCTACGTGCTCACGCTGGCCTTCTGGGCGACCGATCCGGTCTCCCGGGCCGGCGCGGCCGAGACCGGCCGGGTCGTGTTCGGGCTGATCGGGTTCGTCGCGGCGGTCCGGGCGGCCCGCGACTCGGACTCCGGAAAGCGGTCGTGGCGCGCGATCTCGGTTGCCTTCGCGGTGCTCGCGGTCAGCCCGCCGGTGCTGCTGGTGCTGCACGCGCACGGGTTCACCGCCGGGGACGACGTGACCCATGTGGCGTTCGTGGTCGCGCTTCTGGTGGCGCTCCAACTGTTCCCGCTCGGCACGACCGACCGCCGGGACCGGGCGAAGACCGCCCTCGACGCGGTGATCGTGCTGGTCGGCGGGACGATGGTGCTCTGGTACACGGCCATCGGCCCGTACGTCGAACGGCATGGCCTGTCGGTGACCGTGCTGGTGACCGCCGCGCTGTACCCCCTCGGGGATCTTGCTCTTCTGTTCAGTGTCGCCCGGGTGCTGCTGCGCGGCGCCGGCGCGTCGGCCCAGCGCTCGCTGCGCCCACTGGTGGCCGGCGTGCTGGTGCTGTTCGCCGGCGATGCCGTGCACGGCTACCTCAGCGGGCACAACCACGTCACGCTGCACTCGCCCTACCAGTTCGTCTGCTGGGTCACCGCCGACGCGCTGCTCGCCGCGGCCGCGATCGAGCAGGCCCTCTCCGGCACCACGCCGGCCGGTCCGCGCCAGAGCCGGCGCGCGGCCCGCTACCTCCCGTTCGTGGCGATCGCGGTGGCGCACGCGCTGGTGCTGGCCGCGGCGGCCCAGGAGGGCTCGTTCTATCCGTGGGGCGGCCTGGCCATCGGCAGCGCGGTGCTGACCACCGTGGTGCTGTGGCGGCAGATCCTGGTCCAGCGCGAAAGCGACGAACGGTCGGTCACCGACGGCCTGACCGGCCTGGCCAACCGGGCCCGCTTCCGGGAGACCTCGCACCGGGCGCTCGCCCGCGGCGCCCGCACCGGACGGTACAGCGCGGTGCTGGTCATCGACATGAACGGCTTCAAGCAGGTCAACGACACCCTCGGCCACAAGCTGGGCGATCTGGTGCTGGTCGAGTTCGCCCGGGTGCTGCGGCTCTCGGTCGGCTCGCCGGGCCTGCCGGCCCGTCTCGGCGGCGACGAATTCGCGGTGGCGCTGCCCGACCTCGGCTCACCCGAGCAGGCGTACGAGGTCGCCGGGCGGCTGGCGGCCTCGATGGCACCGGTGATCGTCGACGGCCGGCTCGTCATGATGGCGGCCAGCATCGGGGTGGCCGTCTCGGGGCCCGGCGAACTGACCCACGACGCGCTCGTCCACCGGGCCGATCTGGCGATGTACAAGGCGAAACAGTTCGCGCCGGAAACCCGCTGGACGGCCTGGCGGGAGGCGTACGAGAAGGAGGCCGGAGTGGCACTGGCCGCCTGACGCCTCAGGCGGCCTTTTTGGCGGCTTTCTTCGCGGTCTTTTTGGCGGGCGTCTTCTTTTTCGCGGCCGTCTTCTTCGGCGGCTGCTTCTTCGCCGCCGCCGGCGGGGAGCCACGCCGCTTGGCCGCCTCGTCGACGCTGCGCCGCAGCACTTCGAGCAGGTCGCTGACCCCGGTCGGCTCGGGCGCCGGGTCGGCCACCGTGACCGCCTTGCCCTTCTTCTTGGCCTTGATCAGCTTCTGCACCCGCTCGGTGTAGGTGTCGTGGAAGTCCGCCGGCTTCCACGATCCCGACATCGAGTCGATCAGCTGGTGGGCCATCGCCAGCTCGGCCTTCCGGGCCGTCCCGCGCCTGGGCAGCGAGTCGAGCTCCTCCTTGGGGTCGCGTACCTCGTCGGCGAAGTACATCGTCTGCAGCACCAGCACGTCGTCCTCGGCCCGGATCGCGGTCAGGTATTCCTTGCCGCGCATCACCAGCGTCCCGATCGCCGCCCGGTTCTCACCCGCCATCGCGTCCCGCAGCAGGCCGTAGACCTTGGCCGTGTCGTCCGAGCCCGGGCCGAGGTAGTAGGTGCGGTGGTAATAGATCGGGTCGATCTCGGCCAGGTCGACGAAGCGGCTGATCTCCAGACTGCGTGAGCGGCCGGGCGCCACCGAGTCGAGCTCGTCGGCGTCGAGCATCACGTAGTTGCCGCCGCCCACGTCGGCGCCCTTGACGATGTCGTCGAAATCGACCTCGCGGCCGGTACGCTCGTTGACCCGCTTGTAGCGGATGCGGTCGGTGGTGTCCTTCTGGAACTGGTGGAAGGACACCTCGTGCTCGCTGGTGGCGGTATACATCGCCACGGGGACCGAGACGAGCCCGAAGGTGATCGCACCGGTCCAGATCGGTCGCGCCATTCCCCGCCAGTACCCGGCACCGGCCCCGGTTACGCGGAAGTGAGTCGCTCCGGTTTGCCTCAGTCGTCGACGTCAAATGCCGATCCCGAATCCGTGCGACGCGGAAGCTGGCAGGTACGCGATCTTCGCGTTCGCCGCCTGGCATCCGTCGGTCGTGACGCTCGGTCGCTCCGGCGACATCAAGGCGCCACGGCTCACCCCCCTTCAGCTGACCACATTGACCGCGGCCACGATGATCGCCCCGGCCATCCTGGCCCTCCAGGTGGCCCACCACCGGGTCACCAACGGCGTCGCCATCGTGATCGGTTCGGTCGCCCTGTTCCTGCTCGTCGTCACCCGGATGGCCCAGCTGGTGCGGCAGGTCGAGCGGCAGGCCGGCCGGCCGGCTGCGGGCGCTGGCCCGCTCGGACGCGCTGACCGGCCTGCCCAAGCGGCGGGCGTGGTTGGCGGCGAGGAGTTCATCCTGCTGCTCCCGTCGGCCGGCGCGGACCTGGCGGCCGAGGTCCTGGCCCGGCTCCGGGCCGCCACGCCGGCCGGGCAGAGGTTCTCGGCCGGGGTGGCGGTCTGGGACGGCACCGAATCCGGCGACGAACTCATCGGGCGGGCCGACCGCGCCCTCTACGCGGCCAAGGCCAACGGCCGCGACCGGACGGAGACCGCTCGGGCTGGTGCGGCCGAACCTCGGCTGTCTCCCGAACGCGTTCGAGACTGATCCCGTCCCGCTGCGCCGCTCGATCAGCGGCCCGGGCGCCGAGACCCCGGGGCGTACGTGATCAAGCGCGGTTTGCCGCCCGGGGCGAGCGGGCACGCCTTCGTGGTTGCCCCGCTCCTGGGAGGTAGAGGCGATGTCGGACATCGGCGAGGAGCCGGTCGCGCAGCCGGTCGAGGCGGACGGGGATCCGCAGACGCCGGGGACCAGCGCTCCGAGCGTCACCGAGGCGATCCCGCCCCGGTGCCCCACGCGGACCCGGCTCTACCGGGCCGGCCACGTGCTCGACGAGGGGTTCCCGGCCGAGGAGCTGAGCGAACGGCTCGCCGCCGACCCGGGGGCGGTGGCCTGGCTCGACCTCTACGATCCCTCGCCGGACGACCTGCGGATCGTGGTCAACGAGTTCGGGCTGCATCCGCTCGCGGTCGAGGACGCGGTGAGCCAGCGGCAGCGGGCCAAGGTCGACCGCTACCGCAGCCACCTGTTCGCCAACATGTACGCGGTCTCGTTCGGCGACCGGCTGGTGGTCAGCGAGATCAGCATGTTCGTGACCGGGCGGGCGCTGATAACCGTGCGGAAGCAGGACTTCGACATCGACGCGCTGATCGCCCGGTGGGATCTCAACACCGATCTGGTCAGCGCGGAGAACCAGATCAGCCTGTTGGTCTACGGGCTGCTCGACGCGGTCGTGGACGGGCACTACGAGGCGGTCGAGCAGCTGGACGACGCGATCGACGACCTGCAGACCCACCTTTTCACCTCGCACGCCGGGACCGACCTGCGGCGGCAGGCGTACGACCTGGGCGCCGGCATCGCCTCCCTGCGGCGGCTCGTCGCGCCGATGCCGGACGTGGTCAGCCGGCTGCTGCGGGCCGACGCGCACCTGGTCGACGCGATCCTCACGCCGTACTACCACGACGTGCACGACCACGCGCTGCGCGCGGCGGAGACGCTGGACGCCGCCCGGGACCGGGTCGACCGGATCGCCGACACGCAGCTCAACGAGCAGAGTGCCGAGCTCAACGAGATCACCAAGCGGCTCGCCGCCTGGGCCGCGATCATCGCGGTGCCGACCGCGGTGACCGGGTTCTACGGCCAGAACGTGCCCTATCCGGGCTTCGGTCACCACGGTGGCTTCCTGGTCAGCTGCGTGGTGATGGTCGTCCTGGCCGGAGCCCTCGCCTTCTATCTGCGCCGGCGCGGCTGGCTCTAGGAGTCCAGCGTGCGCCGCAGCTTGGCCAGCGCCTTGGTGAGCAGCCGCGACACGTGCATCTGCGAGATGCCGATCTGCTCGGCGATCTCGGTCTGGGTCAGGTTGCCGTGGAAGCGCATGGCCAGGATGCGCTGCTCGCGCTCGTCGAGGGCGGCGATCGCCGGGCCGAGCGAGATCCGCAGCTCGGCCAGTTCGAAGCCGTGGTCCTCGTCGCCCAGCGTGTCGGCGAGCGAGGTCGCGCCGTCGTCGGTCAGCGGCGCCGAGAGACTGGCCGTGTTGTAGGCCCGAGCGCCCTCCAGGCCCTCCAGCACCTCTTCCTCGGTGATCTCGAGGTGGGTGGCGATGTCGGCGACCGTCGGGGCGCGGCCCAGGCTGTGGGTCAGCGTGTTGTTGGCCGCGGTGATCTCGAGGCGCAGCTCCTGGAGCCGGCGCGGCACGCGGATGGCCCACGTGCGGTCGCGGAAGTGGCGCTTGACCTCGCCGACGATGGTCGGGATCGCGAACGCGGCGAAGTCGACGCCCCGGTCGGCCTGGTAGCGGTCGACCGCCTTGATCAGGCCGACCACCGCGACCTGGAACAGGTCGTCGGCCGGCTCGCCCCGGCCGCCGTAGCGGCGGGCCAGGTGCTGGGCGAGCGGCAGCCAGCCCTCGATCGCCCGGTCGCGGAGAACGGGCCGGGCCGGGTCGGTGGGGTCGGCGGTGGCGAACGCCGTGATCAGCTCGGTCGCCTGATCGGCGGTACGGGGCTCGGATACGGCGATGACCGGCATCGGGGGGCCTCCTCGGACGGCTGAATGCTTGCAGTGTGTAAACCATAGCCGCTTGGCCGAGGATGGCAAGCCGAAAGGATGAGGTGTCGCAGGTAAAACCCCCGAGATTGGGTAGATTTCACTCGATGGAGCGCTTGCCGGGCCGCTCAGCCGGTGGTCGCGTCGGCCATCGGGTGATCGTGACCGCCCAGCTCCTCGATGTCGGCCATCGGGTGGTGGTGGTCGGCCAGCGCGACGTCGGCCGCCCGGCGGGCGGTGTCGAACGCGTCGCGGCACTGGACGGGATCGCGGTGCACCGGCGGACAGTCGGCGATCGGCCGGCCGTTCTCGTCGAGCAGCACCCAGCGGTAGTGCCGGTCGTCGGACGAGGTCACCAGCAGGTCGCCGTCGGCGTCGCGGAGGCGTTCCATCGCGTCCTGCCACTGCGGCCGGTCGCTCGCCGGGTTGTCGGTCTTCGGTCCGCTGGCCAGCAGGTCGGCTCCCCGGCCGGTGCGGCCGATCAGCCGCCAGCGTTCGCCGCCCGGCACCACCGCGATCATCGTCGTCCTCCCCAGGTCGTCGTTTGTTACTCAACAAGGGATTCCCGCCGCCGCGGGGCCGAAACGTGGGGTGGAAGGACACCGGCGGGCCGGGGCAGCAGCAGCGCGGTGGTCGCGGCGGCCACCAGTAGCACCGCGCTCAAGGTCAGCCCGAGGGCATAGCCGGAGTTCAGCGCGACCGCGGTGACGGCCGGCCCGGTCCGGTGCTGGGCGGCGGTGCCGAGCACGGCCAGCCCCAGTGACGCGCCGATCTGCCGGGAGCTGTTGAGCAGCCCCGACGCCGTTCCGGCCTCGTGCGGGGCCACCCCGGCGGTGGCGATCGAGACGACCGGGCCCAGGCAGAGCCCGAAGCCGACGCTCGCGACGATCGACGGGCCGAGGACGTCGGTCAGGAACGACCCGCCGGGGCTGATCCGGCCGAACCAGGCGAACCCGGCCGCGGTCAGCAGGCCACCGAGGATCAGCAGCGTGCGGGCGGGCAACCGGTAGCCCAGCTTGATGGCGAGGACCGAGCCGGCCGCCACGCCGAGCGCGAACGGCAGGAACATCACGCCGGTCAGCGCGGGCCCGATGGCCAGGACCCGCTGCAGATAGAGGGACGCGAAGTAGAACGCTCCCGCCATCGCGGCCCCGACCAGCAGGTTGTAGAGGTTCGCCCCGGCCACCGAGCGGTTCCTCAACAACCCGAGGCGGATCAGGGGGTCGCCGGCGGTGCGGCTCTCCGCGTACAGGAAAACGGCGAGCAAGGCGGCAGCCAGCGTGAGCGTTCCCACGGTGACGGGGGAGGTCCAGGCGTAGCGGTCGGTGCGCACGACGCCGAAGACCAGCAGCCCCATGCCCGAGGTGGCGAGCACCGCGCCGAGCACGTCCGGCCTCCCGGCTCTCTCTTGCACCGGGTCGAGGGCGATGCCGCGCCCGGCGAGGGCGAGGGCGAGCGCGATCAGCGACATCGGGACACTGACGAACATCACCCAGCGCCATCCGGCGTACTGAGTCAGGACGCCGCCGGTCAAGACCCCGAGGGCACCGCCGGCCGCGTTCATCGCGGCCCAGATCCCGTACGCCCGGACGCGCGCGCGTCCGGCCGGAAACGTGGCCGTGAGCAGGGCGAGCGCGGCCGGCGAGAGCATGGCGGCCCCGGCGCCCTGGAGCGCGCGGGCGGCCACGAGTTCGCCGGCCTGCTGGGTGAAGCCGCCGAGCAGGGAGGCCAGCCCGAACACGGTCAGGCCGGCGAGGAGGACGCGTTTGCGGCCGTACCGGTCGGCGAGTTTGCCGCCGAGCAGGAGCAGGCCTCCGAAGGTGAGGGCGTAGGCGTGGATGACCCAGGTCAGGCCGACCGGGCTGAAGCCGAGGCCGGCCCCGATGCTCGGAAGACCGACGTTCACGACCGAGAGATCCAGCGACACCATGAACTGGACGACAGCCACCGCGGCCAGGGTGAGCCCGGGGCGGGAAGACTTTCGGAACATGTTCCGAAAGTAGCACGCCAGCACAATGGGCGTCGTGCCGAATACGAATGGCCGGACCGGCCGCCCGCCGATGACCTCCCGCGCGCAGATCCTGTCCGCGGCCCGCAAGCTGATCGATCAGGACGGCTGGGAGAAGCTGACGATCCGCCGGCTGGCGGCCGAGGTGGGCATCGGGGCGACGACGCTCTACCACCACGTCCGCGACAAGGAAGACCTGCTGCTCCTGCTGCTCAACGAGTACGCCGAGCAGATCCCGCCGGCCGACCCCCGTTTCGCCGACCCCCGTCTCTCCGACCCCCGGGATCGCATCGTGGCCGCCGCGATCACCCTGCACGACAGCCTCGCCGCCTGGCCGTGGGCCGCCGAGGTGCTGACCGTCGACGGCTTCGTCGGGCTGCTCAAGACGGCCGCCCTGCGCCCGGTCGAGGCGATCCTGGCCGCCGCCGTCGACTCGGGACGCACCCGTGAGCAGGCCGTCGAGGTGTTCCGGGCGATCTGGTACTACACCGTCGGAGAGATCCTGGTGCGCGCCCGCTCGGGCCGGAAACCGGCCGACGTCGACTTCGGGCACTTCGACCCGGAGGTGTTGCCGCACCTGGCCGCGATCGGACCGCAGTGGCCGGTCATCGCGGCCCGCGACTCCTATCCGGCCGGCCTGCGCGCCCTGGTGAACGGCCTCACCGGCGGGTCATAGCGGGCCGGTCAGGCGCCGTCGTCCAACGCCTGCTCGAAGGCGAGCAGGGTCGCCACCAGCCGGTCGCGCTCGGCCGGGGTCAGGGGAGCGAGGGCCCGGCGCCAGGCGCGGGCGCTGGGGGAGAGCCACTCCTCGACGGCCGGCCGGCTCGCGGCCGCGATGTCGACGATGCGGCGCCGGCGGTCGGCGTCGTCCGCGTGGCGCTCCAGCACGCCCTTGCGGCTCAGGTCACCGACCAGCAGGCTGACCGTGGTCGGCGCGACCCGGAGGGCCGCGGCCAGGTCGTTGACGGTGGCCGGCCCGTCGAGCAGCAGCAGCGACAGCAGCGACAGGTGCCGTGGGGCCAGGTCGAGCTCGTTCAGCCCGGCCGGCGGCCGCAGGCGCTTGGCCCGGCCGACGAGGCGCGGCATCAGCAGGATCAACTCGCGGACCGGATCGGGCGTTGACACCGTGCGGGCCTCCCCATAGCTTTGCTTTCAAAGACATCTTAGGGAGACGCCGTGCCGCACCTCGACGTGTACACGCTGGATTCCGACCTCACCGGTCGCGAAGACACACTGATCGACGGCCTGACGTCGGCGGTGGCCGCGGTCTACGGCGAGTGGGCCCGCCCGAGCGTCGTGGTCCGCCTGATCGGCCTGCCGGCCGGGCGCTGGGGCATCGGCGGACGCCCCGCCGCGGCTCCGGCGCCCAGCGTGACGTTCGGCATCCGCGGCGACGCCCTCGACCGGCCGGACGCGGCCGCGATCCTGAGCGGCCTGGCCGCGAGCGTCACCGACGCGATCGTGACGGTGCTGGGCGAGCGGCACCGCGACGGCACAACGGTCGAGTTCGTACCGCAGCGCCCGGACCGCATCGCCGTCGGCGGCAAGCTGGGCGGCTGACAGCCCTTCTCGCCCCGGGCCGACCGCCTTCCTTGCCCTGCGCCGGACTCCCGGCGAGTCGGGTCCCGGCCGTCAGCCGGCGGGGAAGTAGTGGCCGTTGTCCAGATCGGCGAGCAGGCGGGGCTGAGCGGGTTCCCAGCCGAGGATCCGACGGGTGATGAGGTTGGACGCCGGGTAGCTCTGCGTGACGATGTTCGCGAGGAACCCGAAGTATCCCGGCAGCACCAGTTCGTCCACGGGAACGCTCACGGCGGGCAGGCCCAGACGGCTGCCGATGGCCTCAGCGATCTCGCGGAACGGGATGCCCCCGTCGTCGACCGCGTGCCAGTATCGGCCGGCCGGGCCCTTCTCGAGCGCGAGGCGGAACAGGGAGGTGGCATCGCGGATGTGCACGGCGTTCCACAGGTTCGCGCCGTCTCCGGGGTAGCCGGTGAAGCCCTTCTCCTTCGCGAGCGCGATCAGGGCCGGGAGGAAGCCGGTCCGATCGGTCGTGTCGTGCGCGATGTTGGCGATCCGCACGACCGAAGACCGCACGCCCCGCTCGGCGAGGCCGATCACGGTGGTCTCCACGACGTTACGAGCCCGCAGGGTGCCCGCGTGCTCATCGCCGCTGGGAAGAGCCGGATCCTCCTCGGTGGCCGTCCGGCCCAGGAGTCCCTGCCCCGGCGAGCCGATGCTCCCCGCCGCGACCAGGGGCTTTCCGGTTCCCGCCAGTGCCTCGCCGTACGCGAGCATGATCGGGACCTCCGCGGCGGCCACGGCGTGGACCCCGCCGGAGAAAAGCAGGTCCTGCCGGTGCGCGACGTGGATGACGCCGTCGGAGTCGGCGGCCGCCTCCTTGAGGCCGTCGAGGTCCTCAAGGTCGCCGCGGCGCACCTTCGCGCCCAGCGCGGACAGCGCCGCCGCGGCCGTGTCCGACCGGGCCAGGCCGGTCACCTCGTGCCCAGCGGCGATGAGCTCGGGGACGATGTACGAACCGGAATGGCCGGTCCCGCCAGTGACGAAAACCCGCATTCTGCTGCTCCGAGTGAGTGATGTGGCGCGAGTGGTGGTGCGTGCCTGGACCGGCCTTGGCGATCTCCTGCGCGGCGGAAGTCCCCTCCGGGGTGGTCAGCCCGCTCCCGCCGCCTTCATGGGTTGGTCGGTAGCCGTGCTTCAGCGGACCTCGGCGCCCAGGGCGATGTCGAAGCCGGCGCCGCTGCGGGCCAGGCCCACCAGGAGGATGCCGGCCCATTCGAGGGCGTGGGTCATCTCGAGCCCTCCCGCGTCGAGGGCCCGCATGCCCAAGCTCTCCAGGAAGGCAGCGACCCGTGCCTTCGCCTCGGCGCTGTCGCCGGCGAAGAACGCGTCCAGGGGCTTGTCCTCGGCGATGACGCCGCCGAAGATCGTGTTGAAGGCTTTCACGACATGTGCGCCCTCCGGGGCGACGGCGGCGATCTGCTGGGACACCGAGTTGCCCGCGGACGTCACGACGCCACTCGCATCGGCGTTGAACGGGTTGGTGATGTCGACGAGGACCTTGCCGGCCAGCGCATCGCCGTAGTGCTCGACCACGTCGACCGCGCCGGCGTACAGGACGGCCACGATGACGATGTCACCCACCGGCCTTGCGCCGAACGTGCCGACGGTGGATCCGTTGCCGATCTGGCCGGCGAGCGCCTGAGCCTTGGCGGTGTCGCGGTTCATGAGCTCGACGGAGTGGCCGTGTTTCGCCGCCCGGGTGCCGATGGCGGTGGCCATGTTGCCCGAGCCGATGATGCTGATCGTGGTCATGACGTGTGTTCCCCTTAAATGTGTACGAACGGGTGTCGGAGAGTTCGCCGAACGGGCTCAGATCACGGTGGTTCCGCCGTCGGCGACCAGTTCCATGCCGTTGACGTAGCTCGAGTCGTCCGAGGCGAGGAACAACGCGACCGACGCGATCTCCTCGGGGCGGCCCATCTCCCGCCGCGGGATCACGGACTCGAACTGCGCCTTCATTTCGGCGTCCATGACCTGCTCCATCATCGGCGAGCCGACCTGGCCCGGCGTCAGCACGTTCACCCGGATCCGGCGGTCCCGCAGCTCGGACACCCACACCCGGGCGTAGGCGGGCAGCACGGCCTTGCTCGCGGCGTAGACACTCCAATCGGGATAGCCCCGCAGCGACGCGTTCGACCCGGTCATGAGGATCGAGCCGCCATCGTTGAACAGCGGCAGCGCCTTCTGGACCGTGAACAGCGTGCCGCGTGCGTTCAGCGAGAACGCGGCATCGAACTGCTCCCCGGTGATCTCGCCGAGCCGGCCCTGCTCACCGGTTCCGGCACTCGCCCACAACACGTCGACCGTGCCTTTTTCCTGCTTGACCGTCTCGAACAAACGGTCCAGATCGTCGAGGTCGGCCGAATCGGCCTGCACGCCGGTCACGTTGCGGCCGATCAGCTTGACCGCGTCGTCCAGCGCGTCCTTCCGCCGGCCGGAAATGAAAACGTGAGCTCCTTCGTCGACAAACAATTTCGCACCGGCCAGCGCCATACCACTTGTCGCGCCGGTGATCACCGCAACCTTGCCATCGAGCTTTCCCACAACCGACTCCATTCACACGAAATCAAATTCCGGCCGATCAGTACCTATTGAGCGTGCCATCGGCCCGAATCGGTTGTCCAAGACCTCTTTCAGCTGTCGCGATACCCTGGAGGCATCGCCGACCGGGAGGCTTCATGGATCTGGACCTGCGCAAGTTGCGCTACTTCGCCGCTGTCGCCGACAAGCTGCACTTCGGCCGGGCCGCCGAGGAGCTGCACATCGCGCAGCCGGTGCTCAGCCGGCAGATCCGCGCGCTGGAGAAGGAGCTCGGCACGCCGCTGCTGACCCGGGACAGCCACGGCGTGGCGCTGACCGACGCCGGCCGGCAACTGCTGACCGACGTCGGGCCGCTGCTGGCCTCCGCACACGCGGTCCGCCGCCGGGTGACCGTCGCCGCGAACGGCCGCCGGCGGCTGATGGTCGGCTTCCGGGCGGGCATCGCGGTCACCCCGGCGGTACGGCAGTTCGCCATCCGGCACCCGGACGTACTGGTGGATCTGCGGCGGATCGAAGGCGACGACCAGGCCGCGATGCTGCTCGACGGCCGCATCGACGTCGGCTATGTGCGACTGCCCATCGACGAGGCCGGCCTGCGCGTCTCCCCGCTCTATACCGAGCCGCGGGTAGCAGTGCTTCCCGCCGGTCACCGATTGGCCGGCAAGGAGCAGATCGCCGAGGCCGACCTGGCCGGCGAGCCGGTGCTCTGGCCCGCCGACACGAGCACGCAGCCCACCAAGCGCCCGCACCCTGACGCCGGATACCAGGTGTGGGGGGTGGACGAGACGCTCGAGCATGTCGCGGCCGGCCGGGGGATCTCGTTCCTGGCCCGTTCGGCGACCGTGTTCTATTCGCATCCGGAGGTCAGCTATGTGCCGATCCCGGATCTGGCCCCCGACCAGGTGTGCCTGGCGGTGGCGGAATCGCGCACCTCGCCGCTGGTCGACGACTTCCTTTCCGCGGCTCAGGCGACGTCCGAGATCACAGCAGAATGCGGGAATTATGAAATGTGGCAGCTTGGAGGCGATGCCGGCGCACAGTGAGAACCAGCATCGTCACGCGGGTGTCTCTTGGAAATGGTCAGAGGTGTTGTCGTTTACTTCGCGAGACAATCCCACTGCTCGAACTCGCCGAGCCGGCAACACATGACGACGCGATACCCGCGGTTCAGCTGCCGCACGCCAAGCCCGGATGACGACCGATCCGGCAATCGAAGCGCACGGAGCGCGGCATGAGCGGATACTGCCGCGATCTGAGATCGCCGGTTGGACCCGACCGTTCTCGGCTGACTCAGGCCCCTGCTGCTCATGTGCGAATGTCTCGCGCCGTTTACCAGCAACAGCTACGCAGCATGATGAGGCGGCTGACGGAACTGGCGCCGGGCTTGCCGGACTGAGGGTCCGTGCAACGCACGCGCCCGGCACTGCAGGCCGCCCAACGCCCCGCCCAGTCGCTTACGGCGCACTCAACTCGGCCCTGAACCCGAGCCGAGCTGCCGCGCGGGTCGTCGCGCTCAGTATCGGGCGGATCGCGGCGAGTCAGGATGCCGGGGTGGACAGTCAGAGATCATCGCGTGGTGAGTGACCTGATGTGGGACGAGCGGGCCGGCGGGATTGTCGCGGTGGTGTTGCCGGCGTCTGGCACGGTGACGATCATGCGGTGGTGGGTGGCAGTCGTGGTCGTACTGGCCGGGGTGGTGGCGCTGCCGGCTCCGGCCGGGGCGGCCGGGCGGCACCGGGTGTGCCAGGTGCGAGACGATCGGCTCACCGAGCTTTCCGGGCTGGCCGCCACCGGGTCGGGCTACGTGGTGGTCAACGACGGGTCCGACCTCGCCAGCCATCGGAAGATCTTCTACCTGAACGCCGGGTGCGCGGTGGTGCGTACCCTCTCGTATCCGTCGCGGCCGCGCGATACCGAGGACCTGGGAATCGCCCGGGACGGCACGCTGTGGGTAGCGGACATCGGCGACAACGACGCCGAGCGCGGCACAGTCGGGCTGTGGCGGCTGGCGCCCGGGGCGAGGGCGCCGGTGTTGTACCGGCTGTCCTACCCGGACGGCGCGCACGACGCCGAGGCGTTGCTGATCGCCCCCTCGGGCACTCCGATCATCGTGACCAAGTCGGTAGCCGCCGCGGGCGTCTACGTGCCGGTCCGCCCACCGACCGCTGGCCGGACTACGCCGCTGCGCCGGGTGGGCAGGGTGGCGTTGCCGGTGACGACCACGAGCAACCCGTTCTCGTTCGCGGGGCGCCTGGTGATCACGGGCGGCGCGGTCAGTCCGGACGGGCGGTTCGCGGTGCTGCGTACCTACGCGGACGCCTTTGAATTCGATGTCTCCGGTGGCGATGTCGTCGCCGCGGTGACCGCGGGCCGACCGCGGGCGGTCGCGATGCCGGACGAACCGCAGGGAGAGTCGGTCGCCTACACCACTGACGGGACCGCCCTGTTGACCGTCTCGGAGGGCAGCGACCCGGTGATCTTGCGCTACCCGTTGCCGGGCCGTCTGGCAGTGGCCTCGCCGTCGGCGACCAGGGCGCCGCCGTCGTCCGCCCGGCCGTCCGCGCCGGAATCGGCCCGCGTGGCCGCCGCCGGCCACGACAAGGACGTGATTTCCTTCGGCGCGATCCTGACCGGGGCGATCCTCGTCGTCGGCGCGCTGTTCCTCATCCTGATCGGTGCGTTGCGGCGCCGCCGCTGAGAGCGGCCACCGGGCCCGATTCAGGAGGGGCAAACCTGGGTGACGCGCTGGGCAGACGCCACCCCCGGTCGGCGACCCGGCGTTCGCCGACGGCCACAACGGCCAGGGAGTCGCGTTCAACGGCACCTCGCAATATCTCGACGCGGGTAAGCCGGTG
>NZ_JBFBAD010000105.1:0-33881 GCF_040682075.1 Actinoplanes sp. NPDC051411
CGGGCGCCCCTTTTCCCCCCCCCCCCCCACACCCCCCCCCCACCGCCCCCCCCCGCACCCCGGTTTGCCGGGGGGGGCCCCGGAGGGGGGCCCGCGGGGCCGGCCGGCCCCGCCCCCCCCCAGCGCCCGACGTCACCCCACGAATTCCGTACGCACGCTGTACGCGAACTGGATGAGCAGGGTCACCGGCGACCGCTCGGCGATGTCCCGCATCACGATGAGGTCCTGCGGGTCCGGCTGTTCGCTGAGCGTGATCTTGCGGGTCAGATAGCGCTCGGCGCCCTCCTCGCTCGGCTCGTGATACTGCACGTCGACCGTGATGTCGCCGGCGTAGTCGACCTTGTAGTCCACGTATTGCCGAAGGGTCTGCGCCGTGCAGCTGGCCAGCGCGATCAGCAGATACTCCGTGGGTGTCGGACCGTCCCCGGCCATGCCACCGTGCGGCTCATCGGCCACGAACGAGAAGGCGCCGGAGGTCACCTCGGTCCGGCGCCGGTGCACTGCGGGAAGTACGGCGCGGGCACTGCCCAGCACCCGATCCTGGTTTGTCTCCATGACGAACCAGGCTAACGGCCAAGGACTAAACAGTCCACAATAAGAGCGGATCAGCCGCCGCTCCGGGCGGGCTTGTCGACCACGAACGTCTTGACCTGCTCCAGCGCGACATCAAGTGCGACCGCCATCGGCTCGACATCGTGAGCCGCGTTCGCAAGAAGGTATCCGCCCTGCAGGGCGGCCATCAGGAAGGTCGCCAACCGGTCGGGGTCGGCCTCCTCACGCAACGAGCCGGCCTTCTGCATCCGGCGCAGGCCGTCACTGATCAGCAGCTCCCAGGCCGCGAACATCTCCGAAAGTGACTGACGAGACTGCTCGTCCTGGTCGGAGAGCTCGGAGGCCATCGAGCCGAGACCGCACCCGTAGGCGCCCTTCTGAAGATCATTCGCCTTCACCAGCGCGTCGCGCCAGCGCCGCAGGGCACCGAACGTGCGGAACCGCTCCAGCCGCCCCTGCTCGCGCTCGAGAACCAGCTGGCCCCGGAACTTGACCACTTCCCTGATCAGGGTCAGCTTGTCCGGGAAGTGCATGTACAGCTGCGACTTGCTGGTGCCACTGGCCTCCAGCACGTCATCGATGCTCGTCGAGTTGACACCCCGCACGTACATCAGGTTGTTGGCGGCCTCGAGAATCCGCCGGCGAGTCGCCAGCGCACGCGGATCAGGAGCACGCCGCCGCCGCTGGCGCGGCGCGGCCACCGCCTCTTCGCTCATCGTTCCAGCGTACCCACACTGCTGGGAGCATCCGCTGCAATGGACCACGAGGTCCCGGACGAAGGACCCACTGGCCGGCCGTTCCCCATGGATCCGTTTCTCGGTCGCGGGTGCCGGGGCGACCTGTGATGATGCCGGTCGTGAGTAGCCGACTGCGGGCCATCGCCCGCGAGACCGTGACCATCGCCCAGAACGGCGCCTACGGCGATGTGCTGCTCGGCGACCAGGTCACCCGGGCCGTCGCCGGCACGCGGTTGTACCGGCCCGGCGACGCGCTGCCGCCACCACCGCCGGCCCGGACGCCGACCATCAGCGTCACCGGCGAGTCGACTCTGGCCGCGACCCGCCGTCTCGGCGGCGACCTGGCCTGCCTGGTCTTCGCCTCGGCACGCAATCCCGGCGGCGGCTTCCTCAACGGCGCCCAGGCCCAGGAGGAGAGCCTGGCCCGCGGCTCCGCCCTCTATCCCTGCCTCCGCGCGGCCGGCGACTTCTACGCCCACCACCGCGCCCACGCCGAGCTCACCTACAGCGACCGCGTGATCTATTCGCCCGCCGTGCCGGTGTTCCGCGACGACAAGGGCACCCTGCTCGATACGCCCTATCCGGTGTCGTTCCTGACCGCCGCCGCCCCCAACCGGGCCGCCCTCGCGCACGGCCAACCCGAGCACCTGCCCGAGGTGCCGGCGATCCTCGCCCGCCGGGCCGGCCGGGTCCTCGCGGTCGCCGCCGCGCACGGGCACCGCCGTCTCGTGCTCGGCGCCTGGGGCTGCGGCGTGTTCGGCAACGATCCGGCGGCCGTGGCGACCGCCTTCGCCGGCGCCCTGCGCAAGAGTCCCTGGTTCGACGAGGTCGTGTTCGCCGTCCTCGACCGTCAGTCCGGCACGCCGGTCCGAGCGGCGTTCGCCGAAGTTCTAGTCCCAGTCGGCCCAGGCGATCCAGCGCTCCGCGCGTAGCACCAGCATCACCGCGTCGGGATAGTCGTCGAAGCCCGCCGCGTAGTCGGTCCGCCCGTATTTGAGGTCCAGCGCCAGCAGGTCCGGCGCCGGCAGGGTCCGGCGGATGCTCACCGGCCCGGAAACGCTGACGTAGCTGCGTACGGTCTCCTCGGTGAGATCGACGCAAAGCGTCGCCTGCCCGCTCCGCGCGGCATTCCGCGATTTCACCGCGCCGGCCTCGGCGACCACCCGGATCTCGCCTTCGGCGAACAGGAAATGCACCGGTACGGAGTGGATCCACCCCGCCGCATGCACCGTGGAGAACACCCCGGTCAACGGCCGCGCCAGCAACGCGACGCTCTCGTCGCGGGTGAGCCGCCGCCGGTTGAAGTCCCAGTCTTCCATTCGGCTGAGTATGGTCGAGCGATGTACGAATTGAGGCCGGTCGAGTCCACCGACGCGCAGGCCGTGCTGGCTTTCGAGCAGGCCAACCGCGCCTACTTCGCCGCCTTCATCAGCGACCGGGGCGATGCCTTCTTCGCCCACTTCGCCGACAGCTGGTCGACGGTCCTGGCTCTCCAGAAGGCCGGCACGTGCCTCTTCCACGTGCTGACCACCGAGGACGCCGAGGTGGTGGGCCGTTTCAACCTGCTGGAGATCGAGGACCGGACCGCCGAGGTCGGCTATCGCCTGGCCGAGCACGTCGCCGGCCGGGGCGTGGCGACCGCCGCCGTCCGCGAGTTGTGCACCCGGGCCGCGACCCAATACGGCCTGCGGACGCTGAACGCAGCCGCCGCCGACACCAATCCGGCCTCCCAGCGGGTGCTGGCCAAGGCCGGTTTCACCGTGACCGGCCCGGCCCGGCCGGCCGAGGTGGGCGGCAAGCCGGGCAAGTGGTACCGCCGCTCCCTCGCCTGAATCAGCCACGCGCTTCCCGCAGCCGCCGCTCCGGATCGGGCCCCGCCGCGGCGAGCGTCCGCGTGTACGGATGCCGAGGCCGGAGAATCACGTCGTCGGGCGCCCCGCGCTCCACCACACGACCACGGAGCAGGACCAGGATGCCGGGCGAGGGTGCCGGTGACCGGGCGATCGCCACCCGCTGCCGCTGGCCGCCCGACAGCTCGTGCGGCCGCCGCCCCGCGAATGACGGGGCGGGCGTCAGCCGTACCCGTTCGAGGAGCGAGAGGACCCTCTCGCCGACAGCCCGCGATGGTGCAGCCGCACCGGCCGGGCCAGATGGTGGCCCACGGTGTGGTCCGGATTGAGCGACGCGAACGGATCCTGGAAAACCATCTGCACCGCCCGCCGGTAGTCCGAGGCCCCGGACAGCGCGATCGTCCCGGCCGTGGGCCGTTCGAGCCGCATCAGCAGCTTCGCCCTTGGCGCGGATGCCGTCGGCCCCCGGGTCCAGCCGGCCGCGTCGAGGATCCGGTTGGCCTTGGCGGCGTCGGGGCCGCCCGGCGCCTTGAGGTCGCCCGGGTTCGCGACCCACTTGTCGTCCCGGCCGGGTAGCAGCATGGTCGGCGAGGCGGGCACCGCGAAGCCGCCGCCGGCCGGCTTGTTCAGCTGGTCACGGTTGATCGCGTAGGAGATGGCCTGCCGCACCGCGACGTCGGTCTGCGGTCCGGTGCAGCTCTGGGCCGAGAACGACTTCACCGTGTACGGCCCGGTGCCGACCGGGTTCGGGTTGGTCGTCCGGGCCGGGTCGGAGATCTTGCTCCAGACGTGCTCGGCGATGTTCGGCTCCTGGGCGAACTCCTGGTCCGGGAAGGTCAGCACCGCGGTGTGGTCGTCCGGGGGGGGGTCACCGAGGTGAGCTGAGGCCCGAGGAGTTGAGCGCCGAGGTCTTGCTGATCAGGCTGAACGTGAAACGTCCCGGGCGGTGAACGGCTGGCCGTCCGACCACTTGATCCCGTCCCGGGTCGTGATCGTCATCTGTCGGCCGTCGGCGCTCCACTTGAACCCGGTGCCCGGCATCGGCTGCGGCGCGGCGCTGGAGGCCAGGTTGTAGTAGTAGAGCGGCTCGTAGGTGACGCCGAGCGTCGGCGAGAACGGGTTCCAGTTCTCGGTGATGGTGCCGGTCGCTGCCGCCCGGCAGCCGATATCCGCGAATTTCCGAAGGTTGAGTTACTGAGGATTGCCGACGGCGGCCACGACCCGGCCGGTCAGTTCGACCGAGCGCACCCGGTCGCCGACCTCGCTCGCGTGGTGCGCGGTGATCAGCTCGTCGGCCTGGGCCGTCTCGGCGAACGCGGCGAGGTAGTCGCGGACCTCGGACGGCGTGCCCACCGCGGTGTAGCGGGTCATGCCGGCCAGCTGGGCGCCGTTGGGCGAGGCCAGGAACTCGTCGATCTCGGCGTCGGTGAAGTTCATCCCGCGGGCGCCGCGGGTCAGCATCGCCCGGGTGCGCGCCCGGTAGGCCACGGACTTCTGCTGGACCGCCGCGTCGTGGTCGTCGGCCGCGAAGACGTTCACGCCGGCGATGACATAAGGCGCCGCGAGCTGGGCCGACGGCTGGAAGGTGTCGCGGTAGACGGCCACGGCCTGGGTCAGCGCGTCGGGGGCGAAGTGGGACGCGAACGCGTACGGAAGCCCGAGTCGCGCCGCGAGCTGCGCGCCGAAGAGTGAGGAACCGAGAATGTAGAGCGGCACGATCTCATCGGCCCGGGGCACCGCCTCGACGCCGGGGATGCGGCTGTGCCCGGACAGGAAGCCCTGCAGTTCGAGAACGTCCTGCGGGAACGTGTCGGCCGCGGTCGGATCGCGGCGCAGGGCCAGCTGGGTGTTCTGGTCGCTGCCCGGTGCCCGGCCGAGCCCGAGGTCGATGCGGTCCGGGAAGAGCGAGGCCAGCGTGCCGAACTGCTCGGCGATCACCATCGGCGAGTGGTTGGGCAGCATGATGCCGCCCGACCCGAGCCGGATCGACTCCGTCTGAGTGGCGATGTAGCCGATGAGCACGCTGGTCGCCGACGACGCGATGGTCGGCATGTTGTGGTGCTCGGCATACCAGACGCGGCGATAGCCGCTGCGCTCCGCCGCCCGGGCCAGCGCGACGCTGGTCGCGAAGCTTTCGCGGGCGGTGCTCCGGGCCGGGATGGGCGCCAGATCGAGCAGGGAGAGCGCAATCGACATGGGCCGAAAGCTACTCTCCGCTCACCACCGGCGGCACGTGAGCTGGATCATGGTTTGCGGCCGACCCCGGCCCAGGCGTTGACGACGTGCAGGGGAAGTTCGGGGGCGTCCGCCTCGGCCCGCCACCGCGTGGTCGGCACGATGCCCGGCTCCAGCAGCTCGAGCCCGTCGAACAGCCGCGTCACCTCGTCGCGGCCGCGCATCCAGAAGTCCGAGCGGCCGGCCCGCTGCATCTCCTCGTGCCCGGCCACGATCTCGGGCGGCAGGAAGTCGTTGGTCACGTGGGTCACGAACAGGAAGCTCCCCGGCGGCAGGGCGCCCATCAGCCGGTCGACCAGTGGCTTGGCCGCCCCGTCGCCGGGCACGAAGTGCAGCACCCCGACCAGCAGCAGAGCGACCGGCCGGCTCAGGTCGAACGTGTCGACGACCTCGGGGGCGGCCAGGATGCGGTCCGGCTCCCGCACGTCGGCCTCGATGTACGCGGTGCGGCCGGCCGGCGCGCTGGTGAGCAGCGCGCGGGCGTGGGTAAGCACGAGCGGGTCGTTGTCGACGTAGACGACGCGGCTCTCCGGCGCGATCCCCTGAGCCACCTCGTGCGTGTTGTCGGCCGTCGGCAGGCCGGTGCCGACGTCGAGGAACTGCCGGACGCCCTCCTCGGCGGTCAGATGGCGCACGACCCGCCGCAGCACCTCACGGTTGGCCCGCACACCGGCCCGCATGCCGGGGACCAGCCGCTCGATCTCGTCGGCCGAGCGGCGGTCCGCGTCGAAGTTGTCCTTACCGTCCAGCCAGTAGTTGTAGCGCCGGGCCGGATGGGGAACGGTCGGGTTGAACGCGCCGGCCCCGGGCAGCTTTTCGAGGTAGGCCTGGTCCTCCGGGGACAGTGTCATAAGGCGTCATGATTGCACGGCCGGTTTGAGCACCTCCTCGCACCACGCCCGGAAGGTCGTCGGGCCGGCCGTCTCGGCCGTGCGCGCGACCCCGGCGTCCAGTCCCTCGTCCTTGGCTCGCGCCATGTCGGCCATGGCCTGGGCGGTCGACTCGGAGGCCCCGGCGGCCAGGAACTGGGCCTTGAAGGCGTCGAGCGGCGTCCGCACGTACTCGATCGGCCGGCCCAGCACCTCGGACATGATCCGCACCTCGTCCAGCATGGACAGATCCTCCGGCCCGAGCACGCTTCTCTGATCGACCCCGCTCCAGGTGTCGTCGAGCAGCAGCCCGGCCGCGACCGCGGCGATGTCGCGGGTCGCGCAGGTCGGCATCTTGCGGCCGGGCTCGCTGGGCCCGTAGTAGCGGCCCTGGTCGCGGATCACCGCGACCTGGCGCAGCACGTTGTCCATGAAGGACGGCAGGGCCAGCGCGCGGTAGGCGACCCCGCTGGCGGCGATCAGGTCGTCCATCTCCAGCGAGGCGGTGACCAGGCCGGCGTCGGCGGCCGGGGCGGTGCCGCGGCCGAGCGCGGAGACCCCGACGACCCTCAGGGTTTCGGCTTCGGCGAAGGCTCGGGCGGCGGGGCGGGTGAAGTCGAGGAAGGCCCGGCGGACGTCGGGCGCCTGCCGGTCCGGCGGCACCAGCCAGAAGACGGCGTCGGCGCCGTCGAACGCCTTGGCGACGACGTCCGGGTCGGCGTGCGACCCGACGACGATCTCGGCCCGCTCACGGACCGGTCCGGCGAGGCGGTCCGGGTCACGCACGACGACGCGTACGGGGGTGTCGCGCGCGAGCAGGTTCGCGACGACCTGACGGCCGATGTTGCCGGTCGGGGCAGTTACAACGATCATGCTTCGAGTCAACTCCCGCTCCGACCAGGTCTGAAGGACCGATCCGATCCCGATTGATACCGTGGGGGTATGAACGACCTCGAGGTCCGCCAGCTGCGCTACTTCGTCGCGGTGGCCGAGGAACTGCACTTCGGCCGCGCCGCCACCCGGCTCGGCATGGCGCAACCCCCGCTTTCCCGGGCGATCCGGGAGATCGAGCGCTTCCTGGGCGTACGCCTCCTGGAACGCACCACCCGCAACGTCGCCCTCACGCCGGCCGGGGAGACCCTGCTGCGCGACGCCCGGCACGCGCTCGACGCGGTGAGCGCGGCCGGCCGCCGGGCCCGCAACGCCGGCCTCCCCGCCCCGGCGCTGCGGCTGGCCCTCAAGGCCGACTTCGACGCCGGCCTCCTCCCCCAGATCGTGGCCGCCTACCGCCAGGAGGAGGGTGCGCTGGCGGTGGAGCCGCTGCTGGGCGGCCGCGGCGAACAGGTCCCGGCCCTGCACGACGGCCGGGCCGACGTGGCCCTGCTGCCGACCCCGTTCGACGAGCGCGGCCTCGACCACGAGCCCCTGCTGACCGAACCCAACCTGGTCGCCCTGGCCGCCACCGACCCGCTGGCCGGGCTCCCCTCCCTGTCGCTGGCCGACTTCGCGGGCCGCCGGCTCCCCGACGGTGCCGAGGCGCCACTGGGCCCGCAGCGCCCGCACCGGGGCCCCTCCCGCCTCGACATGACCCAGATCTTCAACCTGATCGAGCTCGGCACGCTCGTCTTCTTCGTCCCCACCTCGGTGGCCCGCCGCTACACCCGGCCCGACATCGTCTACCGCGAAGTGACCGACCTTCCCCCGGCCGGCCTGGCCGTGGCGTGGCCGCAGGACTCCCGCTCCCCCGCGGTGGCGGCGTTCGTCCGCGCCGCGCTGGCGGTCGCAGCCGCCTGACGAGACGGCTGATCCGGGCCCTCACGGAGGCCCCGCCGAAGACCAGGGTCGTCGATCTCCCGACGGCCCGCCGGACCTGATCTACGCCAGCCGGCGGAACCGGTGTGCGTTGCGCGCGCACCAGTCGGCGAAGGTGCGCGGGCCGCGGCCGAGGAGGCGGCGGACCGTGTCGGTCCGGAAGCCGGCGGTGTCGGCGCGCATGAGCGCGAAGCCCTCGACCAGCGCGTCGGCGAGGGCCGGTGGCGCACCGGCCGGAAAGCGCGACCGTACGGCCTCCTCGGGCGAGCTGACCGGGCGTACCTCGAGCTCGCGGCCGATGGCCGCGGAGAGGATCCGGGCCTGCTCGACGACGGTGAGCGTCTCCTCGCCGGTGAGTACGTATTCCCGGCCCTCGTGGCCGTCCCGGGTGAGAGCGAGGGCCGCCACCGCGGCGATGTCGGCCGGGTCGATCGGGGCGTATCGGCCCGGACTGATCGGGTCGAGGACGAAGCCGCCCTCCTGGATGGTGGGCCGCCAGTCGAGCGTGTTGGTCATGAAGCCGCCCGGCCGCAGGATCGTGGCCGGGATCCCCGAGGCTCGCACCAGTTCCTCCCGGTCGTGGTGCCATCGGCCCATGGCGGGCATCGGGTCGCCGAGCACGTTGAACGAGGACACGTGCACGATGTGCCGCACACCGGCGGCCCGGGCCGCCGCGACGGCGTGGCCGGTCTGAGTGAGTCCGATGCCCGGGGTCAGCAGGAACAGCCGGTCGACGCCGTGGAAGGCGGCCGGCAGCGTCGCCGGCCGGTCGAGGTCGGCGACGACACGTTCGGGGCGACCGGCGGCCCGGGCCGGGTCGCGCACCAGCAGGCGCACCTTGGTGTCGCTTGCTTCCAGTGCGGCGGTGAGTTCGCGGCCGATGTTCCCGGTGGCGCCGGTGATCAGTAGCATGAGCACTCCCAGGGTCGATAACCCGTTAACGACTTCCGCCACGGAACGTTAACCGGTTAGCGATTGAGCGTCAAGGAGGGGTTACGGTGCCCGAATTCCTCGACCTGCACGGCAAGGCCAACAAGGCGGTGCGCGCCGCCGCGGAGGCCGCCATGCAGCGCCACGGCCTGCACCTTGGTCAGGATCACCTGCTGGCCGTGCTCTGGGAGCAGGATGGCCGCACCCCGGGCGAGATCGCGGCCGCGGCGGCCGTCTCGACTCCCGCCGTGGTGAAGATGTCCGGCCGCCTGATCGCCGCCGGGCTGATCACCCGCCGCCGCGACGACCTCGACAACCGCCTGGTCCGGCTCTGGCTGACCGACGCCGGCCGGGCCCTTCAGACGCCGGTCGAGTCCGAGCGGCGCCACCTGGAGGACAGGGTCACCGCGGACCTCACTCCCGCGGAGCGGAAGCTCCTCACGTCCGCGCTGGCCAAGGTCTACCGCTCGGCGACCGCCCTGATGGCCGAGCCGGGCCGGGACGAGCGGCCGGAAACGCCGCGCAGCTCGTCGTAGCCGCCGGGCCGGACGAGTTCGACGGCCAGGTCGCAGAGGAGGTCGTCCAGCTCCTGACGGTCGGCCGACGTGCCCACGAGCAGGATCGCCCAGGTCGCCATGTCGAGCCGGAGCCGCCCGGCCGCATAGGTCATCGCGCCGTCGCAGATCACCCGCAGCGCGACAACCGTCTCCGGCAGGTTCATGTCGAGGCCGCCGATCGCCCGCGAGACCGGGCCCGGCGTGAGCCCCAGAAAGACCGGCCGCTCTTCCTCGATGTCGAGCCGGGCGATCACGGCGCCCGACGGCCAGGCGATCCAGGCATCGACCAGAGACGTCATGGCAGCCCTCCGAGAATCCGGCCGATATCGAGGTCGGTTGCCACATAGCGCACCACCCCGGCGCCATAGGAATGCGTGGTCACCGCCGGCTCGCCGTCGGCGGTGCGAAGCAGGGCCGACGCACCCCGCAGAGACAAGGAATCAAACCAGAGGACACCGGCGCCGTCGCCGGCCAACGGCCGCGTTTCCCCGGGCAGCAGATGTACGCGGCGGGCCACGCCCGCCCCGATGAGGTCGTCGAGGGCCCCGGGCGTGGTCCGCAGGCACTCGTCGACCAGGCCGGACCCGAAGCCGATGACCAGCGTGCCCCCGCCCGACACGAAGTCCCGCAGCGCGGCGTGGGTGGCCTCCGACATCAGATAGAGCGCCGGGACGACCACGAGCGAATAGCTCCCGAGTGGCGCCGAGACGGGCAGCACGTCGACCGGGCCGCAAAGCGCGCGATGCCACCGCAGAGCCAGCGCGGAATAGTCGAGTCGGATCGGCAGATGCGGCGACTGCCACGCCCACAGGCATTCCTCGTCATAGAGCAGCGCCGTCGGCGCGGTGACGACGACCGGCGACCGCGGCCGTAGCGACGTGCCGAGCGGCCCCAGTTCATCGAGCAGGGGCACCATCGCCGGATGCCATTGTTCGGCCCCGCCGCGGCCGGCCCGCCACTGGAAATACATGACGCCGACCGCGCCCCGCGACAGATAGGCCGAAGCGACATCCGCCGACGAACCCGGCGGCAGCGAACGCGTAATGCCACTGGCGGAATCCCGGACCGCGCCCGGCATGTGTTCCATCAGCAGCCATCGGCCGTCGGCGTGGCCGGCCGCGCGGGCCCATCCGCGGGCCATGTCGGCCGTGAAGGCGCGCGACGCCAGATGGTCGTCGATCGATGCGGGATAGTCGTCGACCGCGACCAGGTCGACCGATCGGGCCCAGCGCGCGTGGTCGACCGGAACCCACCCGCCGAGCACGAAGTTCGTCGTCACCAGCCCCGGCAGCACCGATCGCTGGACCAGATAGTGTTCGAGCAGCGCGTCCGAGAAGAACCGCCGGTAGTCCAGTTCGTGGGCCGGGTTCGGAAGGTACTGCGTGGCCCGGGGCGGAAGCACTTCCTCGAACGAGCCGTACCTCTGCGACCAGAAATCGGTTCCCCACGCCTCGTTGAGCGCGGCCAGGTTCCCGTACCGGAAGCGCAGCCAGACCCGGAAGCCGGCGGCGCACCGGTCGCAGAAGCACGTCGTGCCGTATTCGTTGTGGACGTGCCAGAGCTTTATCGCCGGATTCCCGGCGTAGCGGGTGGCGAGCTCGCGGGCGATTCGCACGCTCGCCTGACGGTACGCCGGTGAGCTGACGCAATACGTGTCCCGCGAACCGTGGGTGAGCCGCACCCCGTCCCGGTTGACCGGCATGGCGTCCGGATGTGATCGGGTGAACCAGGGCGGCGGCGACGCCGTCGGGGTGGCCAGGCAGACCCCGATCCCGGCGTCGGCGAGCAGCGCGAGCACCCGGTCGAGCCACCCGAAGTCGAACGAGTCGGGGGCCGGCTGCAAACCCGACCAGCTGAAGACCCCGACCGTGACCAGGTTGACCCCGGCCGACTTCATCAGCGCGACGTCCTCCGGCCAGACCGTTTCGGGCCACTGGTCGGGGTTGTAGTCGCCGCCGAAGAAGATCATCCCTTGATCGCTCCGAGGAGCATTCCCTTGGCGAAATGCCGCTGCACGAAAGGATAGACGAGCAGGATCGGGATCAGCGTCAGCGTGACGACGGCCATCTGGATGGCGAGCGGCGTGATCTGCTGGTTGCCGTAGTACTGCCCGGTGTTGGTGATGCCGGTTCCCGGCATGGCTCCGCCCTGCAGCGTATAGGTATAGATGATCATCTGCAGCGGCCATTTGCCGGTGTCGGGCAGATAGAGCAGCGCATTGAAGAACGTGTTCCAGTAACCGACCGCGTAGAACAGGGCGATCACCGCGGTCACCGCCCGCGAGGTCGGCAGCACGACCGACCACAGGGTGCGCCATTCGCCGGCGCCGTCGATGGCCGCCGCGTCGGTCAGTTCCTGGGCGGTTCCGGCGAAGAAACCGCGCATCACCAGGATGTTGAAGACCGAAACGGCACCGGGCAGGATCATCGACCAGTAATTGTCGAAGCCACCGAGCGCGGTGACGACGAGAAAGGTCGGGATCAGTCCGCCGCTGAAGAACATGGTGACGATCATCAGCATCAGGATCGGCCTGTGGGCGTACGAACCGGGGCGCGAGAGGCCGTAGGCCGCGAGTGTCGTGACCAGCAGTGAGACCGCCGTGCCGATGACCGTGATTGCGAGGCTGACCGCCAGCGAATGGATGATCAGGCTGTTGGTGAAGATCTGCTCGTAGGCGGCCGTGGTCAGGCCGTGCGGCACGAGCACGAGGCCGCCCGCGTCGTTGACCGAGCCCTGGGTCGACAGGCTGGTGATCACGACCATCCACAGTGGCACGATCACCACCGCGACCGTGACGAACAGGATCACGTTCTTGCCGGCCTGACCGGCTCTGGTCGGCGGCTCTTCCCAAGCAGCGGTCATTTTCGGTAAAGCCCGTCCTCGCCCACGAGGTGGGCGACCTTGTTGGCGGCCAGGATCAGGATCAGCGACAGCACGCCCTTGAAGAGCGAGGCCGCGGCGCCCAGGGCGAAGTTCGCGTTGACGACGCCGTAGTAGTAGGCGTAGGTGTCGAGCACCTCGGCGGCGTCCCGGCCGACCGCGTCGCGCTGGATCAGCATCTGCTCGAAGCCGACCGTGAGCGTGTTGCCGAGCCGGAGCACGAGCAGCAGCACGATGATGCCGCGGATGCCGGGCAGCGTGATGTGCCAGAGGCGGCGCCACCGCCCGGCCCCGTCGACCGCCGACGCCTCGTAGAGGTTCTGGTCGATGGCGGCCAGTGCGGCCAGGAAGACGATGATCCCCCAGCCCGCCTCCTTCCAGACCACCTGCGCGGTGACCAGGAACTTGAAGGTGTTCGGGTCGGTCATGATGTCCCAGGTGCCGAGGCCGTGCCGGCGCAGGAACGTGTTGAGCGCCCCGGCTCCGCCGAGCATCTCCTGGAAGACGGTCACCGCGAGCACCCACGAGAAGAAGTGCGGCAGGTAGACCACCGACTGGACGAACGTCCGGATCCGGGCGCTGATGATCGAGTTGAGCAGCAGGGCCAGGGCGATCGGCACCGGGAAGAACAGCACCAGCTGCACGAGGCTGAGCACCAGCGTGTTGCGGAACGACGACCAGAACAGCGGATCGGCGAACAGCGACCGGAACGTCTCCAGGCCGACCCACGGGCTGTGCAGGAACCCGGAGTAGATGCTGTAGGACTGGAAGGCGGTCGCGGTGCCGAACATGGGCGCGTAGTTGAAGACGAGCAGCAGCACGACCGCGGGCACCGTCATCAGCAGCAGCGTGCGGTCGCGGCGGAAGCGGTTCTTCTTGACCTCCACCGCCTCTTTCAGGGGCGCCTCACGAAGAGCGGTCACTGCCCGGTGCCGTACTTCGTCCGGATGTCCTCGTAGAAGGCGCGCAGTTGATCGCCTCCCTGGGCCTTCCAGGTCTTCAGCGCGTCCTGGAACGCGGAGACCGGCTTGCGGCCGTACCGGACGTCCTTCGACACGTCGACCATCGGCTGGTTGAGCTTCGCGAACTGGGCCGGCTCGGAGATGTTCATGCCGTAGAAGACGGGCTTCACGGCGTACTTGACCATCTCGCCCTCCCAGGCCGCGTAGTCCTTGACCACCTGGGTCTGGCCGAGGATGACCGTGGTCGGGGTCAGCGGCGTCACCAGGAACTGGTAGGTCGTCGCGACCTCCTTGCTACCCCGCTCGGTCAGCTGGGGGTTGCCGTCCTTCATCGTGTAGTCGACGCCCTCCTTGCCGAAGTTGACCGTCAGATACTCGGCCGACCCGAACGGCGCGGCGAGGTAGTTGGCGATCGCCAGGCATTCCTTGATCTGGCCGGCGCTCAGCTTGGCGTTGAGGAACGAGTACATGTTGGCGCTCGGCGTCATCTCGATCCGCGGCTGGCCGTCGACCGACATCGGCTTGAGCGCCTGCCGGTTGTACGAGGGATTCGCCGCCTTCCCGGACTGGGCGTCGTCGCCCTTCCACGCGCCGGTGCCGTCGGCGGTGATCAGTTCCTTGCCGCTCCAGAAGCGCTGCTTGCCCTGGTCGCTCTTGCCGGCGAGCGCGTCCGGATGTACGTAACCGGCTTTGGCCTGCTTCTGGAACCAGCTCAGGGCGTCCAGGTACTGCGGCATCTCGTACCGGTGGATGAGCTTGCCGGCGGCGTCGATCGACCACTTGTTGGGCTCACCCGGGAAGTGGAAGACCTGGCCCAGGTAGTCGAAGAAGTCACCGAACGCCCACCGCCCGGCCTTGGGGTCGGTGAGCTGCCTGGCCGCCGCCTCCAGGTCGGCCGGCGTCCTGATCGCGTCGGCGTTGACGCCGAGCTGGTCGAAGACGTCCTTGCGGTAGTAGAACGCACCGCCCGGGTTGGCCCCGCTGAAGTAGGTCGGCAGGCCGTAGAGCTTGCCGTTCCAGATGCAGCACTGCCAGGCGCTGCTCGGGATGGCGGCGAGGTTCGGGTACGCCTTGACGGCGTCGCCCGAGAGGTACGGCCCGAGGTCGGCGAACTTGGTGACCGCTCCCGAGAAGCCGAGGTTGGTCATGTTCCAGCTCGGGATCATCAGCCAGTCGGGCAGCTTGTCCCCCGCGAACAGCGTCGGCAGCACCTTGTCGTAGTTGACGCCGTCGGCCGGTTGCATCGTGACCGTCGCGCCGAGCGCCGCGTTGACCGAGTCGTAGTAGCTGTTGCCGGTCGACGACGGGATCGCTCCCCAGAGGGGAGTTTTCGCGGTGTAGGTGCCACCCTTGCCCGGCGTGCCGGTCACGGTCGTGACCGGGTTCGGGGGGTACGCCAGGAAGGCCGGCGCCGAGAAGAATCCGTTCGGCCCCTGGACACTCGGGATGTCGGGCTGGACGGCGGCCGACGGCGCGTAGGCGGGCAGCAGCTTCTGCAGCTGGCTCTGGTCGGTGGTGCCCGGCCCGCCGCCGTCCTTGGCGTCACCGCACGCGGCACTGGTCGCCACGACCACGCCCAGGCCGGTCAGTTGAAGGAATCGCCGTCTATCCATGACTAAACTCCATTGACGAATGTTAGTTGGGTCGATAAACAAACAAAGTAACGGCGGGCACCTCGGTCCACAAGCCCCCGGCATGCGGCATCATTAAGGCTCTCTTTAACCGGTCGGGAGTTCACGGGTGATCACCAAGCACAGCGGGCCGCAACCGGCGGACTTCGCCGACGTCCGCGCGACGAACCTCGCGGTCGTGCTGCGGCACCTGCGGCTCAACGCGCCCTGCTCACGGGCCGACATCGCGGCCACCACCGGGCTCAACAAGGCCACCGTCTCCAGCCTCGTCACCGACCTCATCGAACGCCGCCTGGTGCGCGAGATCGGCACGACCGAGAACCGCATCGGCCGCCCGGCGACCATGCTCGTGCTCGACGGCTCGCCGTACGCGGCGATCGGCCTCGAGGTCAACGCCGACTACCTGACCGCGGTCGCCCTCGACCTGGCCGGCGAACGCCTGCTGTCCTGGCGCCGCTCGTTCACCGGCACCACGTCCAGCCCCGGCCAGGCGATCGCCTCCCTGGCCGCCCTGGCCAAGCGGGCGGTCGGCAAAATGGCCCGCGAGGAACGCCGCGTCCTCGGCCTCACCGTCGGCGTCCCCGGCCTGGTCGACCCCGACGGCGTCGTCTCGCTGGCTCCGAACATCGGCTGGCAGCGGGTCGACCTGCGCAAGTCGCTGCTGAGCGCCCTCAACGACCCGGTCTATCCCCTGCTCGTCGAGAACGACGCCAACCTGGCCGTCATGGCCGAACAACGCTTCGGCGGCCACGGCGTCGCCAACCTCGTCGCGCTCACCGGCAACGCCGGCATCGGGGCGGGCATCGTCGCCGACGGCCGGCTGCTGCGGGGCGGCCGGGGCTTCGCGGGCGAATTCGGCCACCTTCCGCTGGCCGCCGACGGCCCACCCTGCGCCTGCGGCCGGCGCGGCTGCCTGGAATCCCTGGCCGGCCTGGGTGCGATCATCAAGCGGGCACTGCCGGATGCCGAGGGCACCGAGTTCGGCCCCCACGTCGACGAGATCCACCGCCTGGCCAAGGCCGCCGACCAGCGGGTCCTCGACGCGCTGGCGGTCACCGGACAGCACCTCGGCCACGGCATCTCGCTGGTCGCCAACCTGCTCAACCCGTCGGTGGTCACGCTCGGCGGCTACTTCACCGTCCTGGCACCCTGGCTGATCCCGGACGCCTCACGCGAACTGCTGGCCCGCTCGGTCGCCGCCGACGCCGGCGGCACCCGCATCGTGGCCTCGGCCCTCGACGTGAGCGCGGCCGCCGCGGGCGGCGCCTCCCGCGTCCTCGACGCGATCGACGAGGGCGTCCTCCCGACCCCGTGAACCCGAGGCGTTGTAAGCGTTCTTCGCGGCGACGACGGCCGCCTGAACATGTTCGGGCCCGACGCCGTGAACGTTCAGCGGCGGATGCAGTCGCCGGACAAGCTCGGCCTCGACGGCCGCCGGCTCCGCGTCCTCGGCCCAGGTCAGGCGCAGGTGCGCATGCATCCACGCGGTCAGCCGAGCCTCGTCCTCACCAACCAGGACAACCCGATCGGTCCAGGTCGTCCGGTAGCCCTCGGACACGAGAAGCCCGGCCAGCGTACGGCGCAGCGTCGAACTACCCGAACGCCTCAGATGATTACGCAGAATCCGTCCGCGCAGGCTGGTCGCCCGCCCGAGATACAGCAGCCGCAGCGCCGGCACGTTCCCGTTCGGCGGCCCCGGCAGGTCAGGAAAGACGGAAGGAGCAGCCCACCAGGCGTAGACACCGCTGCCACGGCTGAGCCTCTTGACGGCGACGTCGAGCCCGAGTGGCACACCGGACAACAGCCGCAGGGCCTCCTCGGTGCGGGCGAGGTCATCGGGTCGCACTTCGGGACTGGTCATCGCGACCATGCTAGACGGCCAGGATGGCCGCGGGGGCACCGCCGCGCTCCCATCAGCGACCACCGATATGGCCGCGTCATATTCGATGATCCATTTGCCATGAACGACACGCCGGTGGGGCTGACATTTCCCGATCCGGGTGCGGGAAACAGCTTATGCCGCAGCTCGAGTTCTTCTCCCGCTCACAAGTGGCGTCCTGGCGCGACCCGACCGCGTCGCGCAATTATTCGCCCGAGGCCAAGCAGTTTCGTCGGGAGCACGAGCGGCATCGTGAATGGGGTTTACGGAAGCGTCATGGCCGCCGAACGATGAACCTGCGCCTCTACGGTGACGTCGCCCCGCCGGACGACCGCACCAGCAACTGCCGGGCGCCCGAGCCCTCGGCCCCGCGGCCCAACCGGCCGACACCGAGCAGCCGCCGGTCCAGGCGACGAGCGGGGACGTTTCCCGGGGTCGGGGGCTCGGCGGCGGCGGTGATGGCGAGCGCGATCCGGCCGCTGTGTCCTCTCCTGCCGGAACCCCCGCGCCTCCCGACCAGACCGCACTTGCTGACCAGACCGCATCCGCCAGCCAAACCATGTCCGTCGACCAGACCGCATCCGCCAGCCACACCACGCCGCCAGCCACACCACGCCGCCAGCCACACCACACCCGCCGGCCACACCACGTCTGCCAGCCACACCACGTCTGCCAGCCAGGCCACGTCTGCCAGCCACACCACGCCGCCGGCCGGACCACACCCGCCGGTCGGGCTACATCCGCTGGCCGAGCCGGTCCGGCTGATCGGGCCGAGCGCCGCGAGCGAGCAGATGGGGCAGCACCCAGCCAAGCCGCTCAGGGCGGCACGGGCGACCGCTGCCGGCGTACAGAACGCGCAACGCCTTGGATCGGGTGGCTCCGCCGATCCGGCCCGCCTCGCCGATCAGGTCAGGCACTTCGTCCCGGTCGGCCATGCCGGCTCGGCCGAGCGATCCCATCGGCGCCTACCCGCTACGGGGCGCCACCTCCGGCCCCAGCGGCCCGGCAGCCCTCGAGCACCGGCCGCCCTGGCACCGCCACCGACCGGGGGAGCACCGCCGCACCCCCGGGCAGCACCACCCACTCCTGGAGCACCGATCGCCGTGGCAGACCGCCCGCCCCACGAGCACCACCCACCCAGACACGTCACCCGCCCAGGACCATCGGCCGCCATCCAGGAGCACCGGTAGCCCTCGCAGACCGCCCCCGGAACGTCACCACCACCCGCTCGGAAACGATCGGGGATCACCCGCGGCCGGGTGGCGGATTGACCGTGATCCAGACCGCAACGATTGCCGAATGCGCAGTGCAGCGCCTTCAGAAAGCGTCGAGACAATGATTCTTCATCTGGTCCGAGAAAATGCCGAGACTTTTCATCAAGGAGCCACGATCGGCAACCAGGCGAGTGTCGACGGTGGGTGCTCAATTTTAAATCTTGCTCCACTAATAACTTTCAGGCGGCCGCTGACGCAACCTCCATCGGCAGATCTTTTCGGTCTCGTCTTGGGAAGCTTCGTTCACGCCGATACCGACTCGAAGCCGGCCAGCCGCCCGGACCGCCATGTTTCTCCGGCGCCGGCAATCGAGCCGGGCTAGGGCGATGGTGAAGCCGGCCGGGCCGGCACCCAGTCGAGGTTCTCGCGCAAGAGGGTGAAGCCCGCCGAGCGGTAGAGCGCCACCGCCCCCACGTTGTCGGCCGGGGTCACGACGGCGACCGCGCTCGCGCCCCGGTCGACGAGAGCCGCGCAGGCTCCCCACACGGCGTCGCGCCCGTAGCCGTGGCCGCGGTGGTCGGGGTGGGTGCCGACCGGTTCCAGCAGCCCACACCGGCCGGCGCCCGCGAACCAGCCGGTCGCGGCGGCCGCCGGCTCGCCCGATGGCGTACGCACGAGCACGTCGACCGCCCGGTCGCCCGCGGGTGACCGTTTCATCGTGTGCCAGCGTTCGACCGAGAAGGTCGAGTTTTTGAAGGACGCCCGCTGCACCAGCACCCGGTCGGCCGCCGTGGCCGCACCGACCGGTTCGGCGCGGGTCGACACCGTACGCGGGTTCCACGACAGGACGGCCCACGGCTCGCCCGGGTCGGGTTGCCAGCCGGGCAATGCCAGGCCGTCGGAGCGGTCGCCGGCCGAGCCGAGCAGCTCCGCCGCGTCGGCCGCGACCGCACCGGCGTCGGTGCCGGGCGCGACGGTCACGCGAATCATCCCGCTGTCGAGGAACCCGGCCGCCACCGGCGCCCCGTCGTCGGTCCACAGGAGGGCGGTCGCGTCGTCGAACCGGAAGTGCCAGCCCAGGTCTCCGGGGTGCACGCCGCCGCCGGGCGCGTCCGCCGGCGTCCATTCGCTCAACGCCTGCAGCGCCGGGCCGGCCTCGGCCGACTTCAGATGGTGCCGCACCACAGAGGCCATGGACGGCACCTTAGCGAGCGCATCGCGACGTCGCGAAGGCATTACGACCCGGCGGGAAGCCGACGCGAGCCGGAGATCGGGGTAACGCTCAGCGAGCCGGCAAGACGGGCGGGACAAGCACGGTAGTTGACACCGCAGGGGGCTCCACCAGCTGCAGGCCTGCTTCGAGTGAGGCGCGTTTGTTGTCACCGATGAGGCAAGTGGCGATAGCGTTCCGGGCGTGCGTCTACCGTTCTCACTGGGTAGTTCTGCTGGCCAGGTCAGCATCACCGTTGACGCAACCCGCAACCCCGACGAACTGGGGGCGGCGCCGGGAGCGCTGGGCTTAGCCCATTGCCACGCGATCGTCGACTACGCCGGCCGGGGATATGCGGGCCTGCTGGGCTGGATCCAGCTTGTTCGCTCGACGGACAACAGCAGCGCCGGGGAACGGTTCGAGATGGACCCGCTCATGTTCCTCGGCGAGGTGTCCCACCCGTTCGCGTTCTTCGGCATCACCCCGACGTTGTTCGACGCCCCGTCTCGTCGTAGCCGAGCGGACCTCGACTGGCTGGCTCACAGCTTCCTCTGCCACATCAAAGAGTTCGACGAGGACGTCCGGATCGTCCAGGCGATCACGGGGTTCAGCTGGGGATTCGGCATTGTGGGTGGCCAAGCGACGGTTGAACCCGCACGCGCCCTGCAGGCCGCCGACTGGAACCAACATCTGGACCTTCTCCATGAGCGACACCCAGGCTGGCGATTCCTCAACGGATTCGCGGCGACGTAGGCGTCTCGTGTGCATGTCCTCCAGCGCCGGGCACCGGATCCGCCGCGGCGGCCGCCCGGTGTGTCCCGGAACCATTCGCTGAGCACGTGGCTGTCGCACGCCGGCCGGGACGACAGCACCCCCGGCCCCAGACCTTGACTCCCCTCGATGCCCTGCGGTAGACACGTCGTCAATTCGCCAATCGAAGCGCTTCGATCAGCCGGGCCGATTCTCCACCGATAACGCCCGGCTATGACGGGACGGTCGTTGAAGCGCTTCGACAATCGCCCCGACGGAGTGACCGCAGTGAACGACACGAGATTCCGCGATCCCGGCGTGCCAGTCACCGAGCGCGTCGCGGACCTGCTGGCCCGCCTCACCCTCCCCGAGAAGATCGCGATGCTGCACCAGCACCAGCCCGCGATCGACCGCCTCGGCGTCGCCGCCTTCACCACCGGCACCGAGGTCCTGCACGGGCTCGCCTGGCTCGGTGAGGCCACCGTCTTCCCGCAGGCCATCGGCCTGGCGAGCACCTGGAACCTGGACCTGATCGGCAGGGTCGGCGCCGCGACCGGCGACGAGGTCCGCGGCCTGCACCAGAAGGACCCGTCGCGCTGCGGCCTCAACGTCTGGGCGCCGGTGGTCAACCTGCTCCGCGACCCCCGCTGGGGGCGCAACGAGGAGGGGTACGCCGAGGACCCGCTGCTCACCGGGCTGGCCGGGAACGCGTACGCGAAAGGGCTGGCCGGTGACCATCCGCAGGTGCTGCGGACGGCCCCGACGCTGAAGCATTTCCTCGGCTACAACAATGAGACCGACCGGTGCACCACGTCGAGCAATCTAAGCCCGCGGGTGCTGCGCGAATACGAGTTGCCCGCCTTCCGCATCCCGATCGAGAACGGCACCGCGGTCGCGGTCATGGCCTCCTACAACCTGGTCAACGGCCGCCCGGCGCACGTCTCCCCCTACATCGCCGACGAGCTGCGGACCTGGAATCCCGACGTCTTCGTAGTGTCGGACGCCTATGCCCCGAGCAATCTCGCCGACCCGATGCAGCAGGCCTTTTTCGCCGATCACGCCGAGAGTCACGCCGCCGCGCTGCGCGCCGGCATCGACAGTTTCACCGACCTCGACGACCGTTCCGAGGTGACGATCGAGCGCATCACCGAGGCTTTGCGACGCGGCCTCATCGACGAGGAGGACATCGACGGCGCCATTCGGCGCGCGATTTCCGTACGGGTACGACTCGGCGAGTTCGATCCGGCGAACCCGTACGACCACGTCACCAGCGACGTCATCAATTCCCCCGAGCACCAGGAACTGGCCCGCGAGGCGGCGCGCGAATCGGTCGTGCTGCTCAAGTCGGAATGCTGTCTGCTCCCGCTCGACCCGAAACGACAGCACACGATCGCGGTCGTCGGGACGCACGCCGCCACCAACTTCACCGACTGGTACAGCGGCTCCCTCCCGTACGCGATAACGGCGCGTGACGGAATCGCCGAGGTCTTCGGCCGGGACCGGGTTCTGCACGCCGAAGGCGTGGACCGGATCGGGCTGCGCCTCGGCGACCGCTACCTGGCGGCCGACGCCGACGGGCTGCGGCTGGCCGACGAGCGCGCCGCCTTCGACGTCTTCGACTGGGGAAACGGGGTCGTGACCCTGCGCTCGACGGTCAACGGCATGTTCCTGCGCAGTCACGACGGCCGCGTGCACGCCGCGTCGACCGGTCCCTCGGAGTGGACGGTTCGCGAGATGTTCCGGCTCGACACCCGCCCGGACGGCACGGTCGCGCTGCGCACGCACAGCTCCCCCGGCAACCCGGATCTCGGCGCGGTGACCGCCCAACTGGATCTCGGCCCGCGCGCGGCCCGGTTCACGGTGGAGAAACTGGTCGACGGCGCGGCCGACGCCGCCGATCTGGCCGCCTCGGCCGACGCGGTGATCGTGGTGACCGGCAACCACCCGCTGATCAACGGCCGGGAGACCGAGGACCGGTCCGACCTCAAGCTGCCGCCGGCCGCCGAGCGCCTGGTCCGGGAGGTCTTCGCGGCCAACCGCAACGTCGCGTTGGTGCTGGTCAGCAGCTATCCCTACGCGGTCGGGTGGGCCGACGAGCACCTACCGGCGGTCCTCTGGACGTCGCACGCCGGCCAGGAGCTCGGGCACGCGCTGACCGACGTGCTGACCGGTGCCGCCGACCCGGGCGGGCGGCTGACCCAGACCTGGTACCGCAGCGCGACCGAGCTGCCCGACCTGCTCGACTACGACATCATCGCCAACGACGCGACCTACCTGTACTACCGCGGCACGCCGCTCTACCCGTTCGGCCACGGGCTCTCGTACACGAGCTTCGACTACTCCACGCTCGACATCTCGCACCCGTCGGCCGCGCCGGGTGACACGGTGACGGTCACCGTCTGGGTCACCAACACCGGCAAGCGCACGGGCAGTGAGGTCGTCCAGCTGTACACCCACCAACAGCTGTCGCGGGTGAAGCAGCCGCTGCGGCAGCTGCGCGGCTTCGAGAAGGTGACGCTGCGCCCGGGCGAGTCACGGCTGGTCAGCTTCGCCCTGAAGGTCGACGACCTGCGCTTCTGGGACATCACCTCGGACCGCTTCGTCGTCGAGACCGCCCGCCACAAGATCATGGTCGGCCGCTCCTCGAGCGATATCCGCCTCACCGGCACGCTGCCGGTCCGCGGCACGCGAATCGGCCCGCGGCGGGCGCTTTCGCGCCCGCTGGCGGCCGTCGATCACGACGAATACTCCGGCATCGCGGTGGTCGCGGCCCCCGATTCCGTACGCGGTGAAGCCGTCCGAGCCACCGAGGACGGAGCGTGGTGCTGCCTGTCCGGCATCGACCTGACCGGTGTGACGACGGTCGACGTCGAGGGCGACGGGCCGGCGGTGACACTCCGGCTCGACGACCCGTACGCGGGACCGTCGTTCCCCGCCGCCTCGCCGGCCGACGGCGTGCACGACCTCTATCTGGTCATGGACGCCGGCTCGCGGGTCACCACCCTCACCTTCCGGTCGTGACCTCGGGACCCCGGCCCGCCCGCCGGTCCCGCCCGGTGACCATCGCGGACGTCGCCCGGCACGCCGGGGTCTCGATGAGCACGGTCTCCTACGTGCTCAGCGGCAAACGCGCGATCTCGGCCGGCACCCGTTCGCGGGTGCTGGCCAGCGTGCGCGAACTCGGCTACCAGCCCCACGCCGGCGCCCGCGCCCTGGCCAGCCACCGGACCCGGATGCTGGCGCTGGCGCTCCCGTTGCGGGCCGAGGCGGACCAGCCGGTGGTCCTGCACTTCGCGGCCGCAGTGGTGGCCGCGGCCCGCGAGGCGGGGCACGACGTGCTGTTGCTGCCTCTCGACGAGGGCCCGGACGGACTCCACCGGATAGCCGCCAGCGCCATGGTCGACGGCCTGATCCTGCTGCTGCCACCCTCCGATCCTGGATCGCCCTCCGACGCGAGGCCGCCCGTCAGCCCTGAGCCGCCCGCCAGCCCTGAGCCCCCGCCCTCCAGCCCTGAGCCGCCCGCCAGTCCAGAGCCCCCGCCCTCCAGCCCAGAGCCCCCGTCCCCCGGCGCGGGGCTGTATGCCTCGGAGATCGGGCTGCCGAGCGTCCTGGTCCGGTTGCCGGCCACTCCGGGTCGCGCCGAGACAGAGGGCCGCCGCGCGATCCGCCTCCTCCTCGACCGGCCGGTCTGATCCCGCCGGCGGCAGACATCGACGCTCATCGTTTGAATTAGTTTGTCGTACCGACTAACATAAGCGGCGCGCTCCACCCCCACACCCGGGAGGTAAGCATGATTCGCCCGCTCCGACTCGTCGCGGCACTGCTCCTGGCCGTCCCCGCCGTGTTCATCGCCGGGCCCGCCCAGGCCGCCGTCTGGGGCTCGTCCGACCAGTGGGCCACCTGGTCCAACGGCGGCTACACGCTCTACAACGACGTCTGGGGTTCGGGCGCCGGGCCGCAGTCGATCTGGGCCAACTCCTACCGCAACTGGGGCGTCTGGGCCAACCACCCGAACACCGGCGGCGTGAAGTCGTACGCGAATGCCACGCGCTACATCGGCAAGAAGGTCAGCGCCCTCGGCACCACCACGAGCAGCTTCAACGTGACCGTGCCGACGAGCGGGGTGGCGTTCGAGACGGCGTACGACATCTGGTCGTCCGACAACGCCTACGAGATCATGCTGTGGATGAACCGGTACGGCGCGGTCGGTCCGATCGGCAGCCAGCAGACGTCGGCGTCGGTCGGCGGCCACTCGTGGGCGGTCTATCGCGGCTCCAACGGCTCGAACCAGGTCTTCTCGTTCGTCCGCACCGGCAACACCAGCTCGGGCACCGTCGACATCCGCGCGATCGTCCAGTGGCTGCGCTCCCAGGGCTGGTTCGGCGACGTCACGATCGGCAACGTCCAATTCGGTTACGAGATCACGTCGTCCTCGGGCGGCAAGGACTTCGTGACCAACTCATTCTCGGTCACGGGCTGACCGACCCGGCCCCCGCGGCCACACCCGGGAGCGCCGGGTCGCGGGGGCCGCCCCTATTGCCCTTTTCACGGTGTACGTCCATAATGTTCCTCACCCCGGTGTTGGTCAGAACAAGATTGGGGTGAGTCCGGTGAACACCACGACCCGGATGCTGTGGCTGGCCCTCATGCTCCTCTTCGGCCTGCTCGTCGGCGCGGCCGCCGGCCTCCTCGACTGGGCCGCGGGCACCAACCCGTTCCTGGCCGTCGAGCACGCGGCCGCCGGCTTTGCCGGGGTCCTCGCTCTGCTGCTGGCTGTCTACTACTTCGTGACCCGCTGATCCAGCGCTTCCTTGATGTCGGCGTAGACGTCGTCGGGCGGCTGGTTGCCGTTGACCGGCAGCAGAATGCCGCGCTCCCGGAAGTATTCGATCAGCGGGTAGGTCTCGGCGCAGTAGACGGCGAGCCGGTGCTGAATGACCTCGAGCGTGTCGTCGGCCCGGCCCTGCTGCTGCGCCCGGTCGAGCATCCGCCGCACGAGTACGTCGTCGGGCACGTCGAGCGACACCACCGCGTCGAGCTTCAGGTGCCGGTCGATGCCGATCTCGCGGTAGGCCCTCTCGGCCTGCGCCAGCGTGCGGGGGAACCCGTCGGCGATGAACCCGCCGGTCTTCGCCACCGCCCGCTCCATGATCGGGACCAGGAGCTTGAACAGCACGTCGTCGGGCACCAGATCGCCGCGCGCGACATAGCCGGCCAGCCGCGTGTCGCCGGCGATCGCCGCGCGCAGCACGTCGCCCGACGAGATGTGCACGACCCCGTAGTCGTCGGCGAGCCGCACCCCGTGCGTCCCCTTGCCGCTTCCCGGCGGCCCCAACATGAGCAGTCGCATGCGATCCTCCCGCGTCCGGTGGTGATCACTTAACCACCCGGCCCGCCCGGAACTTCCACGCGGTGATGTCGCGGCCCAAATTGTTGGTGAACGTCACCCGGTCAGGCCCGGCCGCTCAGCGCCGGTGGACGACCGCCAGGCCGCCCTTGGCCGGGGCGATCGCGATGCCCCGGTTGTGCGGCTTCTCGGCCGGCTCCGAGGTCGGCTCGAGCGCGAAGTCGCGCAGCATCGTGCGGAGGACCACGTTCATCTCCATCGTGGCGAAGGCGGCGCCGATGCAGCGTCGCACCCCTCCCCCGAACGGAATCCAGCCGTACGTGTCCGGCCGCGCGCCCACGAACCGGTCCGGATCGAAGGCCGCGGCGTTGGGGAACAGCTCCTCGGCGTCGTGCAGCAGCGAGATCGAGGCGGTCACCACCATGCCGCGCGGGATGCGCCAGCGGCCGATCTCGACGAACGGCGCGCGGACCTGCCGGGACGTCATCTCGATGACCGGTCGGGTGCGCTGGACCTCGATCAGCGTCGCCTCGCGGAGCGCGGCGTCACCGGCCGCCAGCCGGGCCAGCAGCGCCGGGTGGCGCCGGATGCGCTCCACGGTCCAGGCCAGCGTCGTCGCCGTGGTCTCGTGGCCGGCCGACAGCAGGGTCAGCAGCTGGTCGGCGATCTGGGCGCGGCTCATCTCGGTGCCGTCGTCGTAGCGCGACTGCAGCAGCATCGCCAGCACGTCGTCGCGGTCGTCGAGGGCCGGCCGGGCCCGGTCGATCAGGCGGTCGATGACCGCGTCGTAGCGCGCCCGGTAGCGCCGGAACCGCGCCCACGGCCCGCGGTCGCCCAGGAAGCGTCGCGAGACCGGCAACACGGCCAGGATAGAGCCGAGCTTGACCATGGGCGGCAGCAGCGCGCGCAACTCGTCGAGTTCGGCGCCTTCGGCACCGAAAACCGTGCCCAGGATGGCGTTCAGCGTGATGCGCATGGTCGACGGCATGACCGGGAAAGGGCGGCCTGTCGGCCACGACGCCATCTCACGCTCGGCGGCTTGCTCGATCAAATTCTCGTACGCCCGCAGCCGCCGGCCGTGAAACGGCGGCGTCAGCAGTCGCCGTTGTTTCTTGTGCTCCTCGCCGGTGATCGCGAACAGCGACGCGGGGCCGAGCACCCGGCCGAGGTTGACGTCGGGGGTGTCGGCGTCGTCCGGCGAGAGCAGGAACATCTGCTTGACCTCGGCCGGGTCGGCGAGCATCACCATGCGGCCCATGTTGAGCGTGCCGATGGTGAAGGCCGACCCGTAACGCCGGCGCGCCTTGCGCATGGCCCGGTTGCGGTTGAGCGCGAAGGGCACCGCCTGCAGCAGACGGGGGCCCGACGGACCGTCGGGCAGGATCGCTTCTTCCGGCACGGTCACCGCGGTCACGGCTACCTCCCAGCTGGTACGTCCTCGTACCAGCTGACGGTACGCTGGCGTACCGAACGAGCACAAGGACTAATCTCCTGGGGGTGACGACTACCGACCTGGCGGCCGGGTTCCGCCGCCGCCTGCTCGACGGGCTGGCCGCCGCGATCCGCCACGGTGGCTACGCGGAGACGACGGTGGCCGACATCGTCCGCGAGGCCCACACCTCCCGGCGCACGTTCTACGCCCACTTCGCCGACCGCCAGGAGTGCCTGATGGCGCTGCTGCACGAGTCGAACCAGAAGACGATCGCCCGCATCGACCGGGCGGTCGACCCGCACGTGCCCTGGGAGACCCAGGTCCACCAGGCCATCGAGGCGTGGATCGCCGCCGTACAGGCCGACCCGCCGATCACCCTGGCCTGGATCCGCGAGGTGCCGGCCCTGGGCACCAGCGCCCGCCGCCTCCAGCGCGAAACCATGGACGCCTTCGTCGTCCTGATCCGGCGCCTCACGGACACCCCCGAGCTGCGTGCGGCCGGCGTCCTCCCCCCGACCCAGCAGACCGCGATCGTGCTGCTGGGCGGCCTCCGCGAGCTGATCGCCACCACGGTCGAGGACAACGCCGACATCGACGGCCTGACCCAGGCCGCCGTCCACGCCACCAAGCTGCTGCTGGGGCCACGAAGCTGAGTCGGGCTTCCGACGGCGGTCCTGCGGCCGCCCGCTCCGGCGCATGCTGAACGCATGCCCGACGACGGCATGAAGGCGGTCTCGGCTGCCACTTATGCGGCCACCGCCGATCACTTCGACGACGCGGCGCTTTCGTTCTGGGACCGGTACGGCCGCGAGACCGTCACCCGAACGGGTCTGCGACCGGGAGCTCACGTCCTCGACGCCTGCGGCGGCACCGGCGCCTCCGCGCTCCCCGCCGCCCGCGCGGTCGGGCCGGCCGGCCACGTCCTCGGTGTCGACCTCGCCGAGCCGGCGCTCGCCCGGGCCCGGGCCAAGGCGCGGGCCGCCGACCTCGGCAACGTCGAATTCCGGTGTGCCGACGCCGAGCACACCGGCCTGCCCTCGGCGTCGTTCGACGCGGTCGTCTGCGTCTTCGGCGTGTTCTTCGTGCCCGACATCACGGCCGCGATCGCCGAGTTGTGGCGCCTGGTACGCCCGGGCGGCACCCTGGCGATCACGGTCTGGGGGCCGGACTTCCTCGAACCGGCGACCACCGCGTTCTGGGCCGCTGTCGGCGTCGAGCGCCCGGACCTGGTCGGCGCCTTCCACCCGTGGACCCGCGTCACCGACCCGGCGGCGCTGTCGCGGCTCTTCGAGCAGGCCGGCGCCTCCGCCCCGGCCGTCGAGGCGGAGCCGGGTACGCACCCGCTGGCCCGGCCGGACGACTGGTGGACGATCGTGCTCGGCACGGGTTACCGGGCCACCGTCGAGCAACTCGAGGCGGCCGCCGCGCGACGGGTGCGGACGGCGAGCGTCACGTGGTTACGTCAGCACGCGATCCGGGAGTTGCGAACCAACGTCATCTACGCCCGGGCGCGGCAGAACTCCTAGGTCGGTGCCGGCCCGGTGGTCGCCGGTCCTCCGCGTCTCCTCGGCCGGCTCGAGCAGCGCGGCGACCCGGTCCGCGCACCCGGGAATCAAGCAGAACGTCGATCTAAGTACACGAGAGTGTTCATCTCGTACCTGATCGTTACGGCATGCCCCACTTCCTGAACGCGATCGCCGCGAGTCCCTGGGTCCTGGCCATCGTGTTCCTGGTCGCCGGGCTCGACGCGATCCTGCCGTTCATGCCGAGCGAGTCGACCGTCGTCGCCTGCGGCGTCGCCGCGGCGAACACCGGGCGGCCGGTTCTCTCCCTGTTGATCGTCGTTTCGGCCGCCGGGGCGTACGCGGGCGACCAGGTCTCGTTCCGCATCGGCCGTCGCGGCCTCGCCCGGCCCGCGCGCCTGAGCCACCACCGGGCGCGCGCGGTGCACGACTGGGTGCACCGCCTGCTGCACAGCCAGGGCGGCCTGGTGATCGTCTTCGCCCGGTACATGCCCGGTGCCCGGTCGGCGACCGCGCTCGCGGCGGGGATGGTCGGCTACTCCGCGGTGCGGTTCCACTGGTACACCGCGATCGGGGTCCTGCTCTGGGCCACCGAGGCGGCCGTGCTCGGCTACGTCGGTGGCGCGCTCTTCGAGAACCGTCCGGTGCTCGGGTTCCTGCTCGGCCTGGCCGGGGCTCTGGTCATCACCGGCGCGGCCGTCATGATCGGCCGGTCGACCCGCTCCCCTCGCTCCACTGAGGAAGTATCGTCCTGACGGCCGGTGTACGACCGGTTTCCGCCCCGGCATGATCTCTATCCGTGCGCGAGACCACGCGGGTAGCGATCATCGGAGCCGGCCCGGCCGGCCTGACCCTGGCCCTTCTGTTGCGGCGCAACGGAATCGACTGCGTGGTGCTGGAGCGCCGCGACCGGTCGTACGTGGAGCAGCGTCAGCGCGCCGGCGTCCTCGACCACTACGCGACCCGCATCTTCGAGCGAGCGGGCCTGGCCGGCGAGATCCTGACCGGCGCGCCCCTGGAGACCCTGCTGGAGCTCCGGTGGGACGGCGCGCCCCACTTCCTCGACGTGCCGTCGCTGTCCGGCGGGCGGCCCAGCCGCATCGTCCCGCAGCAGCTGCTGGTCCGGCGCCTCCTGGCCGCGGTCGGCGACGTGCGGTTCGAGGCGACCGGCGTGGCCCTGGACGACCTGGCGTCCTCCCGGCCGCGAGTCACCTACACCGATCCGGACGGAAGTTCGCACGAGCTCGCCTGCTCCTACATCGCCGGCTGCGACGGCTTCCACGGGGTGAGCCGCGGAAGCATCCCGCCGTCGGAGCTGACGATCTACGAGTTCGACCACCGCATCGGCTGGTACACGATGCTGGCCGACGCCCCGCCGCCGCGCTACCCGCTGATGGCGGTCAGCGAACACGGCTACGCCGCCCAGTTCGCCCGCGGCCGCGAGGCCAGCCGCTTCTATCTGCAGTACCGTCCGGGTTCCGAGGACCCGTTCGCCTGGCCCGACGACTACGCCTGGGACCAGTTGCGCCTGCGCCTGGGTGACCCGGCGCTGGCGACCGGCCCGTTCACCGACCGCGAGATCGTCGAGATGCGCAGCTTCGTCGCCGAGCCGATGGCCTACGGCCGGCTGTTCCTGGCCGGCGACGCCGCCCACATCATCACCCCGATGGGCGCCAAGGGCATGAACCTGGCCCTCTCCGACGCCGCCACCCTGGCCGAGGCCCTGATCGCCGACTCGCCGGAGAAGCTGGCCGCCTATTCGGACGCCTGCCTGGCCCGCACCTGGGACGCCCAGGAGTTCTCCCGCTGGTTCACCGAGATGGTCCACGACGGCGGTATCGCCGACCCGTTCCGCCGCAAGCTGGCCCGCGCCCGTTTCGAGCGCCTTTTCCGCTCGCCTCCGGCCGCGGCGGCCTTCGCCGACCTGATGTCGGGGACCGACCACTAACCTTTGGCGGCATGGCAGATGCGGTGGTCCTTCCCGGCGGCGCCTTCGGGCCCGCTGCCGGCATGCTCTGGTACGCGGGCACGGTGGCCGAACGCCGCGGCGCCTCGGTGCACTGGCACTGGTGGTCCCGGCCGCCGGTCGATCCCGTCGCCGACTGGATCGCCGATGAGACCGCGGCCCTGCTCTCCGGCCGCCCGCTGCTGATCGGCAAGTCCCTGGGCACGAACGCCGCCCACCTGGCCGCCGACCACGACCTCCCGGCGGTCTGGCTGACCCCGCTCCTGACCGACCACTACGTGGTGGACGGCCTGGCCCGCGCGACGGCCCCGCGCCTGCTGGTCGGCGGCACCAGCGACCCGCTCTGGGACAGCGCCCAGGCCCGCCGCCTGTCCCCGCACGTGCTGGAGATCCCGGCCGCCAACCACGGCCTCCAGGTCCCGGGCCCGGTCAGCGACTCGATAGCCGTCCTGGCCCGCGTCGTGACCGCGATCGACGACTTCCTGGCCGCGATCGCCTGGCCGTAGGAGCCTTCGGCTGGGAGGCCGAGGTCTCGGCCCTCGAACTCGACCAGGGCATCAACACGTGGGGCGCGACCTGGGCGCCGCGTCGCCGATGGCGGTTCCGCTGGCCGAGCTGGTGTCCTTCCTGCACGAGACCGCGCGGCAGTTGGGTCAACAGCCGTGGGACCCGCTGCGGTAGGCGGCGAACGAGCGGCGTTCGCCCTGCCAGGCCTCGCGGGGGGCGACGCGTTCCAGGGCGGCCAGGTCGTCGGGGCCGAGGGCGATGTCGCCGGCGCCCGCGTTCTCGACGACCCGGGTGCGGTTGCGGGAGCCCGGGATCGGGACGACGTCGGGCCCTTGCGCGATCAGCCAGGCCAGCGCCAGCTGGCCGGGCGTCGCCCCGCGTTCACCGGCCAGCCGCTGGAGTTCGGCGACCAGGGCGAGGTTGCGGTCGAGGTTGTCGCCGGCGAAGCGCGAGTCCCCGGCCCGGAAGTCGCCCGCGCCGAACGTGCCGGCCGGCAGCGCGCCGGTCAGCAGGCCCCGGCCGAGCGGGCTGTAGGCGACCACGCCGATGCCGAGCCGCCGGGCGGCCGGGATCACGTCGTCCTCGGGTTCGCGCCACGACAGCGACCACTCGGTCTGCACCGCCGCGATCGGGTGGACCTCGGCGGCCGTTCGTAAGTCGGCCGGCGAGACCTCGGACACGCCCAGGTGGCGCACCAGACCGTCAGCGACCAGCGCGGCCATTGCCCCGACGGTGTCCGCGATGGGCACGTTCGGGTCCGGACGATGCAGGTAGTAGAGGTCGATGACGTCGGTGCCGAGCCGGCGCAGCGACGCCTCGCAGTAGGCCCGGACCCGCGAGGGATGCCCGTCCCGCCGCACCCCGTCGTCGCCTCGGACGATGCCGAACTTCGTGGACAGCACGACCTCGTCGCGCCGGCCGGCCAGCGCCCGGCCGACCAGCGTCTCGTTGTGCCCGTTGCCGTAGCTCATCGCGGTGTCGACCAGCGTTATGCCGGCGTCGAGAGCGCCCCTGACCGCCGCCACCGAGAACGCGTCGTCGGCCGGTCCGTAGGCCTGCGAGAACCCCATGCAGCCGAGCCCGACCGCCGACGTGGTCAGACCGCCCAACTGTTGTGTCTTCATACCGGCCAACGTCCCGCGATCCCGACCATCGGTCCAACAGTCATTTGCGCTGGCATTCATCTCGAACCACGATGAGTCGCATGGAACTGCGGCAGCTGACCTACTTCGAGGCGGTCGCCCGCTGCGGCGGCTTCACCCGGGCGGCCCGGCAGCTGCACGTGGCGCAGTCCGCGGTCTCGGCCCAGATCCGGGCTCTGGAGTCGGAGCTCGGCGTCGCCCTGTTCACCCGCACGACCCGCCGCGTGACGCTGACCGCCGCGGGCGCCCGGTTCCTCGAACGCGCCCGCGCCGCCCTGTCCGAACTCGACACCGCCCGGGGCGAGCTCGCCGAGATGTCGGAGGTGCTGCGGGGCCGGGTCGCGATCGGGGCCACCTCGGTGCTCGGACCATTCGACCTTCCGACCGCGCTCGCCGGCTTCCATGGCCGCTACCCCGGGGTCGCCCTGACGCTGCGCTCCGGCCTGATCGCGGCGCTGCTCGGCCGGCTCGACGCCGGCGAGGTCGATCTCGTGCTCGGCCCGGTCCACGACGACCTTCCGGCCCGCTTCACGGCCCACCCGCTAGCCACCGAATCGGTGGTGCTGGCCCGGCCGCCCGGTGCGCGCCCGGTGGGCACGCTCGACGGCGTACGGGAGGAAGCGTTCGTGTGTCTCTCAGCCGAAAGTGGCCTGCGGGCCATTCTGGACGTTGCCGCGAAGGCGGCGGGGTTCACGCCGCGGGTCCAGTTCGAGACGTCGAGCCCGGCGAGCATCCGCGAGTTGGTGTCGGCCGGGCTCGGCGTCGCGTTGATCGCCCGGTCGGCGGCGGAGCGGGAAGGACCGCCGATTCAGGTCTGCCGGCTCGACCCCTCCCCCGCTCATCCGCCGATCGGCCTGATCCAGCGCCGCGGGCACCGGCTGACCGCGGCCGCGCGAGCGTGTCGCGGCCACCTGATCGAGTCGGCGGCCGGATAGGGGCCGCACCGTCCTGGGCTGGGAGGTCGACAACCTCCGCGACCCCGGTGGCAACACGCCAGGCTCAGAGGTCGGTGCTCGCGCTCAGCGTCCGCCACTGCTCCAGCTCGGCCCGCTGCGCGTCCAGCACCTGCCCGAACGCGCCGAGCGCGTCGTTGCCCAGGATCAGCAGGCCCGGGGCGTCGGGTGAGTTCACCGCCTGGATGATCGCGCCGGCCGCCTTGGCCGGGTCGCCGGGCTGCGTGCCGTGCACCCGGTCGTTCTCCTTGCGGCGCGGGCCGACCGTCTCGTCGTAGTCCGCGATCGACGCGGCCGGACCGGCCAGCGAACGGCCCGCGAAGTCGGTGCGGAACCCGCCCGGCTCGACCGCCATCGCGGTGATGCCGAGCGGCGCCACCTCCTTGCGGAGCGAGGCGGTCAGGCCCTCCAGCGCCGACTTGACCGCCGCGTAGTAGCCCGAGCCGGGCGGCGAGATGCGCGCGCCGATCGACGAGATGTTGACGATCGTGCCGTGGCGCCGCTCCCGCATGCCCGGCAGCACCAGCTTGATCAGGTCGACCGCGCCGAAGAAGTTGGTGGCGAACAGCCGCTCGACGTCCTCCGGGTCGCCCTCCTCGACCGCGGCCCGGTAGCCGTAGCCGGCGTTGTTGACGAGCACGTCCACCCCGCCGAAGCGTTCGGTGGCGGCGTCGACCGCGGCCCGGGTCTGCGCGGGGGCGGTGACGTCGAGCGCCTGGGCCAGCGCGTGCGCCGGATAGGCGGCGGCGAGATCGGCGACCGTGGCCGCGTCGCGGGCGGTGACCACCGCGTTGTCGCCCTCGGCCAGCACAGCGGCGGCGAGGGCCCGGCCCAGGCCGGTGGAGCATCCGGTGATCAGCCACGTAGTCATGCCGCCCACCCTAGGCGCGGCGCGGCCTTCGCCCGGCAGCACCGGGCCGGTTCGCCGGACTCGGCCCGGCGC